>NZ_JASJFB010000577.1:0-12326 GCF_030065455.1 Microcystis sp. M53602_WE12
ATTCAGGTACTTTTTCCCTGAAAATTAGGTAATTGACCAGGTGAAAATGGGTAAAACCCCACACCCCACACCCCACACCCCACACCCTGCCACCAGGAAAAACTTTTTCAGCAGACCCTAATTAACAATTATTATTCTCCCCGATTTTTCCCTCAGTTTCTCTATCCATTGGCTCTTTTGATTAAATTATCTGCTGCTATCAATGTTTGATCTTCTTAGCGATCGCTTAAGCCAACACCTAGAACAAATTGTCCGAGAAAGAAACCCTTTTTTCTCTAGTCAAGGACATTTTTATGTGCGAGAATACCTGCGACAAGAGTTAGGCAATTGGGGAAAGGTTGAATCACATTTTTTCTCATTTCAGGGAAAAGTTTACGAAAATTTAATCTTAGATTTGCCTAATAATAGTCAAAAACCACCGATTTTAATTGGCGCTCATTATGACACGGTGCCAGGGTCGCCGGGGGCTGACGATAACGCCACGGGATTAGCGGTATTATTAGAATTAGCGAGGTTTTTTGGGGAGAATCAGGCTAATTATCCAATTCGTTTAATTGCCTTCGATCTAGAAGAATACGGATTACTGGGGAGCATTGCCTACGCAGAAAAATTAAAACAAACTAAGCAGGATTTAAGGTTAATGTTATCCTTAGAAATGCTCGGTTACTGTGATAAAAATCCCCATTCTCAAAAATATCCAGCTTTTCTAGAATATTTTTACCCCAACACTGGGGATTTTATCGCTTTGATTGGCAATCTCAAAACCCGCAAGGATTTAAATTTTCTCAGTCGAGTCCTGCGAGAAAATCAAACTCCCTGCGAATGGTTGCCCGTAATTTTTGGAGGTTATATCGTCCCCGATACTCGACGCAGCGATCATTCTCCTTTTTGGAGTCGCGGTTATTCGGCAATTATGGTGACAGATACGGCTAATATGCGTAATCCCTATTATCATAGTTCTCAGGATACAATCGCTACTTTGGACTTAAATTTCCTAACAAGAGTCTGTCAAGGTCTTTGTTTTGGATTGCAATCTTTACCGATGAGATAAAAGTTAGCGTTAGCGTAACGCACCAATCCCAGTTAAGTAGGTAGGCGTTAAAAGTTGTCAGATCCCCCCGCCTATCGGCACCCCCCTTATTAAGGGGGGCAGGGGGGATCGAACCTAAAATCCATTTTTAATTTAATTATAACCAGCTACTTAGAAACCCAACATTATTGACGACATTGGTGTGGTTGGGTTTCGCTCAAGCGTCACTAATATTTGACAGACAAAAGTTATTATTGCTCAACCCAACCTACTACTTAAGTCACTTGTCTTGGCAAAATTAAAGTCTATCCCGTGTTTTTCGATATCGATGTTGTTCTTTCGATCATCTCACTCAAACTGGATTTTTTGTACTTCACCGCCGAACAATTTTTAAAAATTCCCTTGGTGTAACGATCTCTGTTTTCCCATAGCGTTGCAGTATAAGCAAATCATTGTCACCAGTAATGAGATAGCGTGCTTCCCCACTGGTTGCCAGATTTAGGAATTTATTATCGTCTCGATCTCGGCAAATTTCAGTGTGGTCAGTAGGTCTAATCAGCAGCGAAATTTCCAAAATTCTTACTAGCAGTTGTCGGCGCTGCTCCAGTGTAATGTACCTCTCGAACTTTGGGAGAAGAAGTTTTGTGACCAACTCGCCTATGGTTGCGGGACTTTGCAGAATAATAAAGTTATTAATCGCGTATTCTACAGCCAAAGCTGGTGTTGTCGTACTGCTTAAGGCGAAGCTTATAAAGACGTTCGTATCGATAACTATGGGTTCACGATTCATCTACTAAAAGCTCTTCCAACTTCTCATCAGTCAATCCCTGACTCTTGGCATAAGCACGAATTTCATTCACCACTTCCATCAAGGCTTGGGTGGTTTCCTCCTGTTCGTTTCCCGTCATCTCATGATTCTCGATGGTGAAATCGACACACGCATGAGCAGACAAACCTAACTGCTCGATCGCTGTGGGGATTTCGCTAATTTTAACGTTTCGGATCGTTGCTTTCATATTTTCAAAGTAGCACAAATACAAATTGAATTATTATTCTTCAGCTTGTAGGTTGGGTTGAGCGATTTAATCCTTAGGAGAAAACTGCTCAATTCAATGGTTTGAGCGAAACCCAACATTCTTGACGATATTGGTGTGGTTGGGTTTCGCTTAAGCGTCGCTAATAGTAGTATCCTAACATCGGCAACAAATAAACCTCCGCAAACCATCTGTAACCATTGCTGGCGAACAGAATTTCGTTGGACGATCAGTAATGTGGTCAAAACAGTTATCGTAGGGCGTTGACATATTTTTCCCTCCGAATCATATATCATCTTAACCGTTCAGAGGGCGTTTATCAAGCCGCCATTAGTTTTGTAATGGGGATTTATGTCCCGCTCCAAAAACTTTTCGTCTTAAGGCGAGGTTTTAGACCCGATTTTTTCGATAAAAGCAGACCACGGGGGAATTTTTCACAGCACTAAAGCTCTGGAAGAATTATCACTTTAAGCGGTGACATTTTCTGTTTCTGCTGGTTGAATTTCCGGCATTTCTACTTTAATTAAACTCACTCTAGCACGATAAAGTAGTTTTTCCCCATGACGATAGCCCCGATAACGAACTAGAACGGGTGTACCGATTGCTGCTTGACCATCGATCAATTGATGGATTTGCGGATCATAACTAACATGATCACCGACACTGTCAATTGGTTGCACTCCCCAGCGCTCCAGTAACTGCATAATCGGTTTAACTAGGGAGAGGATTTTGACGGCTGCTAGGTCGGGATTTTTGCGGGCAACGGCCTCGGCCGTGGGCCATTGAACTAACCAAGATTCGATCGCTTCGATGCTTTGACGTTGAAATTCTGCGGCTAATTCGTCTTTTTGCTTGTCTAATTTTTGCTGTAAATTCTGATACTCTTGTTCGAGAATTTTTGATTCCCCTGAACGATCCTCTGTCCCCATCGTCGGGATTTGAAAATGAGCGAGAAGATCGCTAACTGGCAGCTGCAGCGCATTAGCTAATTTCACCAAAGATTCAGAGGATAATTTGGCGATTAAACCATGGCGAACTCTCTGCAATTGCCAAGAAGATAGACCCGATAACCGACTCAATTCTTCCAGATTTTTACAGCCAATTTCTGCCATTAACTGCTCTAATTTTTGCCGATGATATTTATATAAGGACTCATTCATGGGACTTCTCAGCTTAAGCGATGTGTTTAGCTAAAACGGATTTAGGAGCGCGACGAACTCGACAGAGAATTGTTTCTTTACCGAGACGCTGATGAGCTGCAAAGCGATGGCAACCGGAAAAACCGTAGTATTGACCATCCACCTCCAAAACATCGATCGGTTCTCGTAATCCCTCCTCAGCGATCGATTGCATCAACTGATTAACTTTTTCGGGATCGGTTTGTCGCGGTAAAGGACGACGAATTTGGGACAGAGGAATGTTTTTAATTTCCATACTGTCTTTACTATAGCACATTTAGGCTAAACTGAAGATAAGTTGACTCGGTTGCTGATGCAGTGGTCTGTCTCGGTGCTGGCAGTTTTCTTGACACAGACAAGATTTTATCACCCAATCCTCTCCTTTTCTGACTATGACTATTCCTCCTATCAATGAAAAAATTATCCGGCAAAATAGCACCAATGCTTCCTATCAGCGCGGTCAATATTATTACGATAGCGGTGCAGTTATTTCTCTTTGGCAACGGGGGCAAAATCTGCAAGCTTTAGTGAATGGTAGTGAGGTTAAACCCTATCGAGTTGCCATGGATTTTAACCAAGATAATCTTGAGAATGTCTCCTGTTCCTGTCCCTACGATTACGAGGGTTGGTGTAAGCATATTGTGGCGGTTTTATTAACCTGTTCTCGTCAACCAGAATTAATTATTAAAAAAGCCTCCCTAGAGGAGTTATTGACACCAATCGATGAAAGTAAATTAAGAAAATTACTTAATCATTTAGTGGCTAAACACCCAGAAATTATCGAGACAATTGATAAGTTTTTATTGCCAGCTACCCCAGTTAATAAAGCGGGAGGGAAGATAACTATTAATGTCAAAGCTTATCGTAATACTGTCCGTAATGAACTGCGGCAATCCCTGCGAGCGATCGAAGAAGATTACTACGAAGAAGATCCAATTTCTAATGAAATTTATGCCCTAGTGGATGAGTCCCAAGATTATTATCAAAAGGGAGAACCGGATAATGCGATCGCTATTTTAGAAGCAATTATTAGCGCCTGTATCGAGGAATGGGATAATTTAGAAGATTACGGTGCTGTCAATGATGATTTAAGTGCCAGAATCGATCGAGTTTTAACTGGGGCAATTTTAAGTAAAGAATTTAATCCCCAAGAAAAGCAAGATTTAAGGGAAAAAATGGAGCAATGGCAGCATGAATGGAGTGCCGATTTTGAGATGAGTTTAGCGGCCTTACAACAGGGATGGGACGATCCAGTTTTAGAGAAGATTTTACGGGGAGAATCGGCTAATTTTTCAGAAATGTGGTCAGATAATATCCCCGATTATGCCCAAACATTAACTTCTATTCGCTTAGAAATTTTCGAGAAACAGGAAAAAGATCAGGAATATTTGAATCTAGCTTTAGCTTCAGGACAAGTGGTAGAATACCTAACTAAGTTAGTCTATCTTGATCGCATTGACGAAGCGATGGCAGCGGCAAAAAACATGATAACTAAAAACGATGAAGCCTTCTTTTTTGCCAAAGCTTTACGGGATGAATCCGCACCAGAATCCGCCCTAATAATTGCCCGAAGTGGTCTAAATTTCCCAGGAAATTATTATTATCAATTAGCTCTCTGGACAAGTGAACTAGCGCAATCTTTAGGGGATATAGATACAGCTTTGGCCGCTAGAATTAAGGCATTTCAAGACCAACCTTCCTTTTCCCATTACCAAAAAATTGAGTCTTTAGCGGGGGAAGATTGGCCCGATTTAAAATTAGACTTGTTAGATTACTTGCGCGAGTTTAGCGGTGGACGTTCCACAGAGGCTAAAATTGATATATTTCTCCACGAAAATTTAGTTAGAGATGCAATTAAAGTCGTTTCTGATAATTCCTATGTGCAGTCTCACCTAATTTGGCGGATAATGGATGCGGCTGCTACCGTCGATCCTAACTGGGTGATCGATCGCGCACGTCCTCCTGCGGAAAAGATACTCGACGAAAAAAAGGCTGATCGCTACGAAGAAGCGATTAAATGGCTAAAAAAAGCTCGTAATGCCTTTTATATGTCGGGAAGACGGGAAGAATGGCAAACCTATCGAGAAAATTTAATTAAGGAACACGGACGCAAATCGAAATTTATGGGGTTATTTAAACATCAGGATTTACAATGATTTAAGCTTCTAAGCTAAGACCCATTTTAACCGCCTATCCTTAGAGCAGCTGAATCTCCCCCACCCCCCCCTACCCCCCGACATCGGGGGGGGTTGCCTCTTGCCTCATCTCCACAAGCAATTTAAATACTTAACAGCTTCGCCGTCAGTTATCGGCTAAAATCAGGCTGTTTTTAGCTTGTGGCGCAGGAATTGTCCTAATCTTAAGTCTGTGATGTTTCGACGCAAAGTAGAGTATAATGGAAGATTGGTCTAAACTTATCTCCAGACTACTTATACTGAATATTCATTGTCAAAAAATATGACTGAAACTATTCGCTTTTTGATGTGTTCTCCCGATCATTACGATGTGGATTATGTGATTAATCCTTGGATGGAGGGCAACATTCACAAATCTTCCCAGGAAAAAGCTAGGCAACAATGGCAGCAGCTTTATCATGTTCTCAAAGATCGGGCGCTCGTGGATTTAGTCACACCAGAAAAAGGCTGGCCTGACATGGTTTTTACCGCTAATGCAGGTTTAGTTCTGGAAAAAACTGTCGTTCTCAGTCGCTTTTTACACAAAGAAAGACAGGGAGAAGAACCCTATTTTAAGCAGTGGTTTGAAGATAACGGTTTTACGGTTCACGAACTGCCCAAAGATTTACCCTTTGAAGGTGCAGGAGACGCATTATTAGATCGAGAAGGACGTTGGTTATGGGCAGGATATGGCTTCAGAACTGAGTTAGATTCCCACCCTTTAATCGCTAAATGGCTCGATATCGAGGTTTTATCCCTACGTTTAATCGATGAACGTTTCTATCACCTCGATACCTGTTTTTGTCCCCTTAGTGGCGGTTATCTACTCTACTATCCCGATGCTTTTGATGCCTATTCTAATCGGTTAATTGAGTTAAAAATTCCCGAAGAAAAACGCATTATCGTTGAAGAAGCCGATGCGGTTAACTTTGCTTGTAATGCAGTGAATATCGGTGAAGTAATCGTCATGAATAAAATTAGTGACGATTTACAACATAAGTTAGTGTCAAAAGGGTTTGAAGTGGTACAAACTCCCCTGACAGAGTTCTTAAAAGCAGGAGGAGCCGCTAAATGTTTAACCCTGCGTACCACCGAACCCTTAATTCCAGACCATCACGCTAATGTCACCATTGAAAGTCGCATTCTCCAGCTAGAAGGTCATCTGCTCGACGCGGGAATTATGAATAAAGCTCTCGATGTTGTGGTGGGAAATGGGGGCAGCTTCAAGGTTTTAAACTTCACCTTAGGGATTGAGCGCCAAAGTACCTCCTCGGCCGAAGTGCGCGTTTCTGCACCCTCTCACGAGGTAATGGAGGAGATCATGGTACAATTGATCGACCTCGGTGCGGCCGCTCGTCCTCAAGAAATCTGTGATGTCAATACCGCAGTGGTGGCACAAGATGGGGTCGCTCCCGATGATTTTTATGTCAGCACCATCTATCCCACGGAAGTGCGGGTTAACTGTGAATGGGTGCGGGTGGAAAATCAACGCATGGATGCAGCCATCGTCGTCACTGAAAGTCCGGAAGGCAAAACGGCGAAATGTACTCTCCTGCGGGATTTAAAAGCTGGCGATCGCGTTATGGTGGGAGTTGAGGGCATCCGTACTATCCGACAGGCGGAATCCAGGGAACAACGCAACAGCACTCAGGAATTTACCTTTATGGGTGCGGGGGTTTCCAGCGAGCGCCGAGTCGAGTTAACCGTGGAGCAGATTGCCTGGGAAATGCGTAAAATTCGCGACCAGGGCGGTAAAGTGGTAGTAACGGCAGGTCCGGTGGTCATTCACACTGGAGGAGCGCAACATCTCTCCCGTTTAATCCGCGATGGTTACGTTCACGCTTTACTGGGGGGAAATGCGATCGCAGTTCACGACATGGAACAGGCGATCATGGGTACTTCTTTAGGGGTAGATATGCAGAAAGGCATCCCCGTGCGCGGTGGCCATCGTCACCACCTCAAGATTATCAACCTCATCCGTCGCCACGGCAGCATCGCCAAAGCTGTATCGGCCGGGGTATTGACAAAAGGCGTAATGTATGAATGCGTCAAGAATAATGTCCCCTTCAGTCTAGCTGGTTCAATTCGCGATGATGGTCCGCTTCCGGATACGGAGATGGATTTAATTAAAGCACAGGAAGAATATTCCCGCTTAATTCAAGGTGCAGACATGATTCTCATGCTCTCTAGTATGCTCCATTCCATCGGTGTGGGCAATATGACACCGGCGGGGGTAAAAATGGTCTGTGTTGATATTAACCCGGCCGTGGTGACAAAATTAAGCGATCGAGGTTCTGTAGAATCCGTGGGTATTGTCACCGATGTGGGTTTATTCCTGAGTCTGTTAACCCAACAGTTGGATAAGTTAACCCGTCCCTTGGTAGAAACGGTTTAAAACCAATACTCTAAAACATAAAACTTATGAGCTTTGGGGGTATTTAAACCCCCTTTTTTGGGACTATTAACCCCTATCTCTATAGGTGAGTTAGCAATGGGTAACTAGAATAATAAAGGAGAACCATTGCCGAAAAACGAGAGCGCTATGCCAGAAGAAACTATTTGGATTATCACCGCAGAAGATACCCCCGTCACCCCCGATAAAGATGCGAAAGGAAACGACACCTATGACAATCCCTGGGACA
The DNA here is from genome assembly GCF_030065455.1 of Microcystis sp. M53602_WE12. Lineage (NCBI taxonomy): Bacteria > Bacillati > Cyanobacteriota > Cyanophyceae > Chroococcales > Microcystaceae > Microcystis > Microcystis sp. M53602_WE12. The sequence goes on from NZ_JASJFB010000577.1 coordinate 8,059, forward strand.
CGAGGAAAACTATCACCGAAGCTGCGACTCGCGGCGTAAAAGTGAGCATAGAGAAGTTAGAGACAGAACTCTCCCATTTTCTCCAGCTTATCGGCAAAGTCTTCAATCAAGCACAGAAACAGGTCAACGAGCAAACCGGTTTTAAACTCGATGAAGTAGAGCTTTGCGTAGAGATTACCGGAGAAGGTGAAGTAAAATTGTTAGGGACGGGGATTAAGACCGGCACTAAAGGCGGATTAACCCTAAAATTCAAGCGAGACGAGAAAAACACACCGACTGCGGACTAATGGCGAACTGGGCATTTATCATCGGCATTACAGCCTATAAACAGGGACACTTTAACAAGCTAGATTGCGCCATCGAAGACGCGAAGGCTATGTTTCGCTATTGTAAAGAAGAAGCCAAGTTTGACATGGTTTTCCTCTTTACCGATGATTCTGACCCCATTAAAACGCCTAGCGGTACTTTTCTAGAAACGAAACCCACCGCCACAAATTTAAAAATCTTCCTCCATGAATTTTTCGAGTCCCCGCAGTTGGAGACGGGGGATAACTTCTGGTTTTTCTTCAGTGGCCACGGATTACGACATCAGGAACAGGATTACCTCGTTCCCCACGATGGACACTCCCAATTGCTCCCAGATACCACCATTTCTCTCACCTATCTCACCCAACGCTTACGCAAATGCGGCGCGGATAATATCATTCTGTTGTTGGACTCTTGCCGGAACGAGACGCGATTCGGCAATAAATCCGCGGGAGGAAAACCCCAACAGGGAGTGATTACCATCGCTTCCTGTAGTCCGGGGGAAGAATCCTATCAAATTCCCGCTTTGGGAATGAGTTCGTTTACCTACGCGCTTCTGGAGGCTTTGCGAATTGAGGGGGAAAGGAATTGCGCGACGGTGGAGAGACTTTGTAATCATCTATTCCATCGAGTTCCGGAAATCAACCGACAATACAACAAACCCCCGCAGACTCCCCACTCCACCGTCGAACCAAACTACAAGAATCATCTGATTCTGTTACCGAAACAAGCAACTATCACCGATATCGCGTTACTGCGAGAGGAAGCGTTAGATTTAGAAGGTGACGGGAGACTAGAAGAAGCAAAACAGTTAATGAGGCGAGTATTAGCCTTAGACCCCACGAATCCGAAGGTTTTAAAAGTTTATGACCGGATTACCCTGAAACTAGCACAACAACCCGTCCCACCTTCCCCTAAAACGGAACCGATAAATCGCGAGTCGGCGAAAACGATAACAGAAACCCCGAAACCCGCAGCACCGAAACTGGAAGAAATCGAACTAAAAAGTGCCAAAGGAATCGATTATCGGAACTTAGAGGATTTATTAAAACGGCAGCAATGGAAGCAAGCGGACGAAGAAACCGCAAGAGTGATGCTACAGGTAGCTAACCGAACAAAAGAGGGATGGCTACGGGTAGAAGATATCGATAATTTTCCCTGCGAGGATTTGCGAACCATTGACCAATTATGGGTTAAATATAGTGGCGGTCGCTTTGGTTTTTCCGTGCAGGCGAAAATCTACCGCGAACTCGGTGGGACGCGGGAGTATAATGAAAGAGTTTGGAACGCTTTCGGAGATAGAGTAGGCTGGCGAGTGAATAATATCTGGATATACTACGGATATGTTACTTTTGACCTAAAAGCACCCCTAGGACACCTCCCTACGTCGTCTAGCCATGCGTGGGAAGAGTTGATTGGAGAAGTGGGGTGGGTGATGGGGGAGGGGGTAGGGAGTGAGGGATTTCTTCTCTCGCGTCGAGACTTGTAAAATGTAACATATAAAGGTTACAGCCAATTTTTAAGAATTGTATCGGGTTGATTTTCCACGAAGCCTTGCGGGTTCTTGGTTTTCGATACCTGTCACCCAGGCCCCCCGTCCGGTCTGCGACATGATTGTAGTATGTCCCCGGCGACGCGGGGGTTGTAGGCGTTGGCAAAAACGAACTGATCCGCCACCGCGAGAATTTCTGGGGTGACTTCCTCCCATTCCTCCCACCAGAGAGACAATTGGCCCGGAGAGGATTTTTTAGACCTTTTCTTCGGCTTTATCCCCGCGAGTAGCTTACTTCCCCAGTGGTTGCGGGTTTCCGGTTTCGGTCGCGGCCGGTATTTCTTGCAGAATCCGCGATATTTGGCCGCGCATTCCTCTAGGGTTTCTCCCAGACTCAAAAACGCAGGATGCCAAGTGGTTAAGCCATCGTCTCCGAGTCGGTCATAGACCCCGTAATCGCTAAAATCGTAGAAGAATCCGACTTGGACTCCCGCAGCCTTCGGATTGGCGTGAATATAGCGTAGGGTATTCAGCGCTCGCTTAGTATCCGTGGTGGGAAAACCGCTACTGTGATAGCGTTTCTCCCAGAAGTGACCAGTTCGATTCAGCATTCGGTTAAAACACATGGCGGTGTACCAGTTCAACCAGTGCATAATTTTGGGTAAGTCTTCCGCGTCTTTCGGTTCGATGAGATAGTGAATATGGTTACTCATCACACAGAGCGCGTAGAGTTTGAATCCGTACTTTTCGATCGCTTTTTTGATAGCGTAGAGTAATACCTGTCGGCATTCTAGACGGGTCAGGCGAAATTCTCGGTTATTACAGCGAATGGTTATATGATAGGAATAGCCTGGGATTAGTTCTCGTTTTGCTCGTGACATTTTGCGTATTTTTCCCCGCGAGGACTTGTAGAATATAACACCTAACAGAAAGATACCGCTATCTTTATCCTGTCCGCAACTTTTATCTGTTAACATGGAACTGTAAACATATTACTAATGCTCAAATTCAGAAAAAACTTCTCAATATATGCGCGGATTTCGGCTACAAATTACCGCTAATCTGTACACCTTACGAGTTAATGGGAGAATGAGCCATGTGGGAAGATGAAATACTCGAAGAAATTCATAAGATTAGAGAAGAACACGCCAAGTCTTTCAACTACGATATAAAAGCGATTTGCGCCGATTGGAGGGAGAGACAAGCGAAAAGTGGTAGAAAATTAGTTCGGTTAAATACCGCCCAAAACATGACAAAAAATAGCGAAAATGATACTATTGAGAGAACCAAATGCTAGAAATTAACAAAAGCTATGTATTAGACAAAGATCAAAAGCCGATTGCCGTTCAGATTCCCATTGCTGAATTTGAAAAAATCGAAGAAATCCTAGAGGATTACGGACTGGGAAAACTCATCGAAGAAGTTGAAAATGATCAAATCCTAGACAAAGAAAAAGCCTTACAATATTTAGAATCGCTTAAAAACAAAAATGTGGAAGGTTGAATACAAAAAGAGATTTTTAAAAGAATTAGCCTCTTTGCCAAAAGACATACAATCTCGCGTTGAGTTGATCGTATTTTCCGAATTAGAAACTGACAATCCTTTTGAATTAGGCTATCTCGATAAAATGAAAGGACATAAAGATAAATATAAAATTAGAGTTGCAGATTATAGGATTGGCCTGACTATTGATAAACCCAATCAAACCATCATCTGTCAACGGGTCGCACATCGTAGAGAAATTTACAAAACTTTTCCTTGATAGAAAAATACCGCTATCTTTATCTGTCAATTGCTTTCTAATCATTTTAATCGATGAACAGGGGAATTGGAACTTTGAATTATGAAAAAATCACCTTCGGAAATGACTAACGCAGAACTCCGTCAGTATCTTTCGGAACATCGAAATGAAGAAGCTATTTTTAGTGAAGCACTAGAAGTATTATTAAGCCGAAAAAAAGACGGGTTTAAATATCCCGCACCTCAAACGATGTCCTATAAAGAAATAGCAACGATTTTCAAGGAAAAATTAAATCAAATAATTGAGGAATAGAAATCGTGCGTTATGCGATTATTATCGAAAAAGCTGAAAATAACTATTCCGCTTATGTTCCCGATTTACCCGGTTGTGTTACTACCGGTAAAACCCTAGAGGAAATCACAGAAAATATGAAAGAAGCAATTCAATTTCATCTGGATGGTTTACAAGAGCAAGGGCTGCCAATTCCCCAACCAGCCACCTATTGCCAGTATATCGAAGCGTAACCGATCACCTGCATCCTGTCTGCAACTTTTATCTGTTAAGTAGCTGGTTATAATTAAATTAAAAATGGATTTTAGGTTCGATCCCCCCTGCCCCCCTTGATAAGGGTAGGGCTGTTTCATTCTCCCATCAGAATATCAAAAGTAAAAGCGATCACTGTCAGGTAAAATGAGAAGTGAACGCGAACTTTTGAAAGATATGTTGAGC
>NZ_JASJFB010000008.1:0-1567 GCF_030065455.1 Microcystis sp. M53602_WE12
CCAACAATTCCTATTTTTTCATAATTAGGGTCTCAAGCTCCCCCTAACGGCCACCGAGAAAACCTTCACCAGATAAGTATTTTTACTCAAGTCTCTGGAGGGGGACAGCTTATGTGACAGTTGAGGGTGCGGAATGTGGGTTCTTAAAGGCATGGAGAATAAAAATAGCATTGCTTAGTTTAAGAGCATAAACTGTTCTATAGGTATCGGTTTGATAATCGCTGACTATTTCAAAAACACCATTAAACCCCTTTAAGCTTTTGACATTAGGATGATTTTGATTATTCTGAACACGATAAAGAATGCAGCCAACTTCATCAACAACCTCTTCAGGAAATTCTAATAGCTCCTTTTTTGATGCTCCAATCCAGATAAAAGTTTTCAGTTGTTTATCTACCATTTTTTTGAAAAAATGTGACAAATACAAATAAAAAGCTCATAAATTTGTTATAAAAATCCTCAAGACTAAGTTTGACAAAAAACCTGAGATTGTTATATTCTACAGGTGAAAAGCTTTTGCAAGAGAGAGCCACACCCCACGCACCAATTATATCATTCATTCTACCTGAATATCAAACAGGAACTAGAAACCTGTTACTAGGGAGAGATTGCTACGGGGGGATATTCGGTAGCAGTTAAATAATCATAATAAAAACCACTCCAGACACAGTAGCGGCTCTTGTAGGGTGCGTTAGTGATAGCGTAACGCACCCATTTTCTTAAGATGGTGCGTTACGGCGCGATAATAATTTAATTATTAACAAATTTCCTTTAAATACGCGCAAACACGCACCCTACAAGCTGATTTAAGAGAAGTAGAATCCTTTATTTAGTCAATAAGTTAACATATAATTGAGTTAAGACATTCTCATTCAACAATTTTCCCTATGGCACAAGCTCAGGAACCGAACGATAAAAATTATGAAGTGGAGCGTCAATTGAGGAGTCTTAATCGGCGCCTGGAGCGTCTGGAAGATACCCAAGTGACAGGAAGAGAGCTAAACCGGAGTTTTGATCGAGTCTATGAGGAAATTGATCATCTTGAAGATAAAGTTGATCGGCTTCAATCGAATTTTGAAGAGTTTCGTGATGAGATTAACCAAAAATTAGATACGATTTTACAACATATTACGGGCATCAATTAAATTGACAGCGATCATCAATAAAGTATTATCGTAGGTTGGGTTGAACGATAGTGAAACCCAACACTTTTAAATAATTGAGTTGGGTTTCGTTCCTCAACCCAATCTACAGATTACTAAAAATTGTTGATAAGTAACAATTTTAGTTATTCCAAATTGTTGCAAAATTAATAAATCTTGATCGCCTGTAATTAAAAAGTCAGCTTGACTATCTTTGGCTAAGGCTAAAAGGTAGTTATCTTTAGCGTCTCTACAGATATTAATTTTTGATTTAGTCTCAATACAGGTTCTTCGTTACTTGGTATGGTTCGATAGGGGGCATAAATCGACTAAATCCTTATCTGGCAAGAGACTTAATTGATTAGTTCGCTCTAGAGCAAAAACAATTGACAAAAATCGCTAAATGCCTTTCTCTATAAGGGTTC
>NZ_JASJFB010000900.1:0-1792 GCF_030065455.1 Microcystis sp. M53602_WE12
AAAAGCCACTCTTAATCGTGTCTTGGAACGAAATAGAGGCTTTTAAAGACTGCGTACATGGAGAATTAAAACAAGAATTACCCTCGAAAAGCCTATTTTTCCACTAAGTATTTATGCTCATTGCAAAGGTGAGATGCTCCCTGCTCCATTTAGATAGAGTAAGCTGGAAATAGCGTCGGTTAACTCCTGATGAATTGGCTCAAACAAGGAAAATGGATCGCGGGAGGTTTCGGGCTAACTGTCTTATTGATGGGAACTATTAGCCTAGTTTCCTATCGCAATACCCTCGCCCTGCGTCAGCGCGCTGCCGAGGTGGAAGTTACCTACGAGATCATCGATAATCTCGCTAATCTTTACGCTAACATGGCGGTGGCCGAATCGGGAAGACGGGGTTATATCACAACTGGCAGCCCTAGGGAATTAAGCCGTCATCGTCGGGCGATCGCTTTGATGCAATCTAACTGGCAACTCCTGGCTAAACAATTAGAAAACGGCACGGATTTCGAGCGGGAAATGGTGACTGAGATCGGGGATTTAATGTATCGGCGAATTACTTTATTTAATCAATCGATCGCCACCTATAAATCCGATCGATCCGATGATATTTCTCAAGATGCAATCACGGTTAAAAGTGTCGAAGTCCGGGATAAGTTTCAAAATCTTCTTACCTATTTACAAGCTAGTCAGAAAAGGAATTTAAGAAGTAGCATCGCTAGTTCTAGGGATAGTATCAGTGAAAATTCTCTTTTGGGCTTAATGGGAACTTTTATCAGTTTTGGGATTATTTGCGGAGTTTATTTTTTGATTTTTTGGCAAGAGAAACGGCGACAAAAAAGTGATGAAATTCACCGGTTATTACTACAGGAAAAAGAACTTTCCGATCTAAAAATTCAGCTTTTTTCTATGATATCCCATGAGTTCCGAACTCCTTTAACCGTGATTCTTTCCGCCTCGCAGTTATTAGAAAATGGCTTAAAAGATGCAGAACAGTCGAGCAGAAAAAACCTATATAGAATCCAGTCTTCTGTCAAGCTAATGAATCAATTCTTAACAGATATTTTGATTTTAACAAGGGCAGAATCTGGTAATCTCAGTTGTCGGCTAGAGCCGCTCGATATTGAAGCTTTTTGTTTAAATTTAGTCGAGGATTTTCAATTTATCAATAAAAATAATACGCCGATTAAATTTGTCAGTCAGGGATTGATGATCCGTCCTTATCTAGATGAGAAACTGCTCTACTCGATTTTAAGTAATTTACTCTTAAATGCGATTAAATATTCCCCCACAGGAGCAGGGATTAGTTTGATTTTGTGGAAAGATAGCGATCGCATTGTTTTTCAAGTCCGGGATCACGGTATCGGCATTGCCGAGGAAGATAGAGGTAAGATCTATGAACCCTTTTATCGGGGTCAGAATGTGGAAAATATTATCGGCACGGGATTGGGGTTAGCAGTGGTTAAAAAATGCGTCGAACTCCACCGCGGCGAAATCGCCCTAGATAGCCAAGTGGATAAGGGAACAAGCTTTACCGTCAAACTGCCCATTTCACCCTAGTTCCAGCTTGAGCGGCCAAAAGATTACAAAATGTAACTTTCTTTCTTTCGAAGGGAGACGAAAGCAACGAAGAATTTTTAAGTAAGTAGTTATAATTAAATTGAAGATAGATTTTGCCTCTGACCCCCCCTGCCCCCCTTGATAAGGGGGGTGCCGATAGGCGGGGGGATCCCCCCTGCCCCCCTTGATAAGCTATCCCTTATAGGGATCTTTCTTAACAATTTTTGCAGTAAGCACT
>NZ_JASJFB010000210.1:0-5700 GCF_030065455.1 Microcystis sp. M53602_WE12
CGATCGCTAACTAGAGTGTGACACTTCATAATTCTTAGTAATCGCTAAAAGTCTTACTATACAAGGGCTAGAGCAACTTTTGATTTCAACGACTAGGGTGCGGAATGTGGGATATAGATAAGTAAATGGTTGGTTCTCTTATTCTTTGTGTGATCGGTGTAACTTATATAGTAGCGATCGATCTTTGTGTCCTTTGTGTCTGGAGTGGTTGGTTTCACTCATTCGCCCGCAAATCTACTCAAATCTGGCGCTGCTGATTTTTTATCTCAGTTTGAAGAGGGGCTAAAAACTGGCGCAATGTGGACATCGATCGAAAGACTAAGCTAAACTGGTAATGACTATGTATTAGGGCGGAGGTCAACGGATACAACTATGGACAATTTGGAGGTAAAACAAAAACCGATCCGGTGTTTAGAAGATGCGATCGAAAGGTGTCAAACTTTAGGAATGCGGGTTAGTCGTCAGCGTCGCTATATTTTAGAATTGCTGTGGCAAGCGCAGGAACACCTATCAGCGCGAGAAATTTATGATCGTCTCAATCTGCAAGGAAAAAACATCGGTCATACCTCAGTGTACCAAAACCTAGAGGCCCTATCGGGTCAAGGCATTATCGAATCTGTGGAACGCTGGGACGGCAGACTCTACGGTAACATCAGCGATTCCCACAGTCACGTCAATTGTCTGGACAGCCAACAAATCATCGATGTGCATATCGAACTTCCCCCAGAATTAATTAAACAGGTCGAGGCATCGACGGGGGTAAAAATTACCGATTATCGCATCGATTTCTATGGCTATAAACAAAATAAATGAGCCGGATAACTGTATAATTGACCCTGTGAATAGTATCCGTTGACAGGCTGCAACTCTTGTGATCGATCGCCCTCTCACCTTAATTATCATCGATAATGACCCGATTTTCCGCTTGGGTCTGGTGCAGGCCCTGTCGCGGATAGAAAATATTAGTATCGTCACCGAAGGGGATTTAGAAACAATTTTCGCTTTGACTCTTAATCCGGCCCCCGAAATTATTATTATTGATCCTCTCTTTGATTGGTCTTACTGTGAAATTCTCCACTCTCGCTATCCTGAAAGTAAAATTGTTCTATTAACCTTTCCTCTCGACTCCCGACAGCAACTAATCGCCAGAGAATTAGGCATCGCCGGTTATATTCCCAAAGGCACAAACCTAGAGCAATTTATCACTATTTTAGGACAAATTTCCCGGGATGAATCCCCGGATGTTGCCCCTTCTGCTCTCACCATTGCTACTCGTTCAAGTTTAGCCCCTAGCCATTGGTTAATCAGTGCCGGCAAAACGGGATTAAATCGCATCGAAAGTGAATTACATTTAATTGATCTCCATCTCAATCAACAGTCTTTATCCGGCTTTGATCGCTTTTACTGGCAGGGGAGAAAACGAGAACTTTTAGCAGCCCTATGGCTAGTGAGAAAACTAATTCCCCTGGAGGGTAGCTATTACAATTCAGCTGCAGTCACACCCTCGGTAATAATTAACAATATCGATCAAGAATTACCAATTTTAAGCCGCGAGCGTCCCCTCTGTGTTTCGGCGGTTTTTGAGTCCACTTTAGCGGTCATTCGATCGCCTTTAATTAATAGAACAAAGATTAGTTTTGAAATCGATGTTTTACAGGATAATCGGCAACGGGAATTATTATATTTAGTTCTCGATGAAATTCGTAAAAATGTCGATGAAATCAGATATTTACAGATTAGCAGCGGGGAATTAACCAGTCGCTTAAATCTGATTATTTACGATATCTGGGAGAAAGTGACCCGTAAATTTTTAGAAATTAATGCCTCGGTTTATGATGAAATTAGTAAAGGCAGACTTAACGAAATTATTCTGGAAGAAAGAGAGGCAATTCAAACAGAAATCCTCAATAAAATTCCTTTTGCTCTTGACTTATTTTCCTATTTAGTGTACGAAAATAGTTTAACTATTGACGGAGTAGAATACCGGGCTAATGCTCCTGAAACTATCGCCAGAGCCGAAATTCTGCTGCAAAATCTCATTCATAATATTGCCAATGCAGTGACGGTAATTATTCTCAATAACTTCTCGGAATCGGAAAGAATCAAACAAAAACTTTACCGGTCAGAATTTCTCATCGCCAGAAAATTAGCTAAAATCCGGAATGAATTATCTTGGAAATACCGACGGCAACAATATTGGCAAGAACCTAAAGATATCTTTGAAAGTCAATATCAATTATTTCACTATAGCGAGGGACAAATCAAATCTCTAGCCATTTATTCCCCTCGACAGGAAGAATTAAATAGTTTAACAGGCATACCCTGGTTAGTTTCGATCGCCTTAGAATTAAGAGACTCTTTATCTCCTCGTTTACGCGCTTTTTTTCGGGTGGTGGGTAAGGGAGTAGTCTATATTCTTATCCAAGTTATCGGTCGCGGTATTGGTTTAGTAGTTCGCGGGGTTTTACAGGGAGTCGGTAACACTTGGCAGGAAGTCAAAGGTAAAAAGGGATCATGAATTATGACTGATAACTGATAACTGATAACTGATAACTGAAGTAGTTATAATTAAATTGAAGATGGATTTTGCCTCTGATCCCCACTGCCCCTAGGGTTGATTCATAGTAGGGTTGATTCATGAATCAACCCTACCCTGCCCCCTTGATCAGGGGGGTGTCTGACAACTTTTAACACCTATCTACTTAACTGAAGTGACAGTAACTTTTACAATTCCTTGTCAAAACTGTATTTATCGCGAATTTGTCCGACAAAAAACTGTCCTTTCGATGGTGCGGACTGAAAGTCTTTATATACTGCCAAAGGTAGATCATGATAAAGATAGATACCACCGTGATTAAATTCCACTTTCAGAATTTTTTTGTCCTGATCGTAGTCAAAAGATTTAATCGCTGTACTTTGACTTTTTAATAAGGGGAAAGCAATCACATCGCGAATACTGGCAGAATCGGTTAATAACATGATCAGGCGATCGATGCCAATTCCTAAGCCTCCCGTGGGGGGCATTCCGTATTCTAAAGCGGTTAAAAAGTCCTCATCAACTCCCTGCGCTTCCAAATCTCCAGACGCTTTTTTGAGTGCCTGTGCTTCCAATCTTTGCCGTTGATCGATGGGATCGGTTAACTCAGAAAAACTATTAGCTAATTCCCGTCCAACCACATATAATTCAAATCTTTCCACGAGGTCAGTTTTTGAGCGATGGGGTTTAGCTAAAGGCGAAATTTCCACGGGAAAATCTAGCACAAAAGTGGGCTGTATTAGGGTTTCTTCGACTTTTTGTTCAAAAGCTTCATTTAAGAGCTTACCGATGGTTTTACAGTCCTCTGGAACGCCAATGCCGGCATTTTCTGCGGCAATACGAGCCGACTCGAAATCCTCAAAACTATTCAAGTCAACCCCGGTTATTTCTTGGACTAATTCGTGCATAGTCACTCGTCGCCAAGGGGGAGTTAGGTCAATTTCCCTGTCTTGATAGGTGATTTTCAGCGTACCTAAAACATCTTGTGCAGCATTAACAATAATGTTTTCGGTTAACTCCATCATGTCATAATAATCGGCATAGGCCTGATAGATTTCGATGGAAGTAAACTCGGGGTTATGTTTAGTAGAAACCCCTTCATTACGAAAAATTCGGCCTAACTCAAAGACTTTTTCAAAACCACCGACTATTAATCTTTTTAGATGTAATTCGGTGGCAATGCGGAGATATAACTCCATCTCCAGCGTATTATGATAGGTGATAAACGGTCTAGCATCGGCTCCTCCCGCTTCACTTTGTAGCACGGGAGTTTCAATTTCAATAAAACCTTCTTGGTCTAAATATCTCCGAATAGAAGCAGTAATTTGGGCGCGACGGCGAAAAGTTTGTCGCACTTCAGGATTAACAATTAAATCCACATATCTTTGTCGATAACGCTTTTCTACATCGGTTAAACCGTGCCATTTATCCGGTAGAGGTAAGAGGGATTTGGTGAGAATTTCGTACTCGTTAACATAGATAGATAATTCGCCGCGTTCTGTGCGTTTAATTGTGCCTTTTGCTCCTAAAATATCGCCTGTATCTGTTAATTTAATCACTGTGTTAAAGGCATTCGGCACGGCGGACATAGTTTCACTAATGCGTTTTTTATCGAGGTATAATTGAATCGTTCCCGTTTCATCTTGCAGGTTAAAAAAGGCTAGTTTACCCATAATTCTTCGGGCAATAATCCGACCAGCAATTGCTACTTCAGCGCTAATTTCTTCCCCCGGTGCTAAGTCAGCGTACTGCTCTTGTAATTGTTGAGCGTGAGCGGTGGATTTCCACTGGTAAGCGTAGGGATTTAAGCCAGCTTTTTGCAATCCTGCCACTTTTTCTAAACGAGCGGACCGGATTTCTTCGAGGGTAGAGGAGGGTTGATTTTCAGGATTTTGTGCTTGAGATGCCATCGTTTTCTAAGAGGAACAATTCTGGGGAATTTTTAGGTGTTGGGGATTTCAGTTATCAGTTATCAGTTATCAGTTATCAGTTTACTGTTTACTGTTTACTGTTTACTGTTTACTGTTCACTGCTCACTGAAAAATTATCGTCCCATTTCTCGCTTTAATTTTTTCAATTCTTCTTCCATTTCCCATTCTTTAAATTTTAGATCGAGATTATCGTAGTTTGAGCGCTGATAGTCCGATTCTTGGGGTTGATCCCAAAAAGTGGTTTCCCAGTCAGGGGACTGATTTTTAGGGGCTTTTTCGGCTTTAATTTGCACTTCTTGACGACGTTGTTGGACTTGTTGCAGTAACTCTTGGGATTGAGTCAGACGTTTTTTCACCCCTTCCATCCGTCCCCAAAGTTGATTACCCTGACGGAAGAGGGCCGCCTCGCGTTCACTAGCAGCCTTAAGCAAGTCCTGCCGTCCAGCGGCCTTAGCCTTATCAATTCTAGCGTGCCAAGTTTGGATATCTTGGGCAGTGGCCAAAATTTGCTGTTCGAGACGTTGACGCTCATTTTCTAGGGCGCTAATTAGTTTAGCAGTATCGCGCTCCTGTTCGCGCAGTTGTTCCACCAGCGCCTGTAATTCTAATTGGGGATGACTTCTGAGAAATTCTTCCAGTTGGGTTTCAAGAAAGCGACTGACATCATCAAATAGATTGCCCATCTGTGCAGTATCCTAAATTTGCAATTAAAGTCTAGGAGCGATCGATTTTAATCCCCCTCTTTTTAGCATAGGCTAGATCAACCCTAGATTTAAATGGGGTCTGCTGAAAAAGTTTTTCCTGGGGGCAGGGTGTGGGGTGTAGGGTTTTACCGATTTTGAGGTAGTCAGTTACCTAATTTTCAGGGAAAAAGTCCAGGAATTTTACCCCCGATCCCTCCAATGGTCGGCACTTTTTGAGGTCAAAAAAGTCTAAAAGCCTTATCCAACAAGGTTTTTAGATTTATTCAGCAAGCCCTAAATATATTTGGGAAAAGTAGTACAAAAATGTTATTCGGTTGTGGGTTAGGCAGGGGGAAACCCGTATAATAAAACTAAGTAGCTGGTTATAATTAGGGTTTGCGGCAAAAAGTTTGTTGGTGGGGTTAGGAGTCGGTCGTCAGTAGCCGGTCGTCGGTCGTTTCAGGCTTTGTTGCCCTCTCTTTTTGTACCAACTTATGTACTACAAGAAGGATAATGCCAGGTTTTTGAGAGTCCCAATCCGATTTTCGCA
>NZ_JASJFB010000612.1:0-3192 GCF_030065455.1 Microcystis sp. M53602_WE12
AAATTACTGGTGCAAGTTGGCAATCTTGTAATGTACCGCAAGTCCTTCGTCATCGCTGTGCTTATCTAAATGGTTGCCTTTTTTAACTTTTTTATTGATCTCATTAAGCATTTCTACTTATTGCAAAGGTGAGATGCTCCCTACGGACTTTCTAACAGCAACAATTTAGCCAGCAATCAGGATGACCGCGATTGACAGCAATGGTCTGTAAATAAAGGTTCATAAGCTTGAGATCGTATTATGGTAAGAATCTACTATCCGAGAAATCTTTAATTTTGACACCTGACAATTTTTTGGACAGAACCATGGTTGGTATTTGCAAGCTGGTGGTGAATGGTTAGTAATTTATAAATTAAACCAAACAATTAAACCAGAAGATATGAGAAATTTTCTAGAGCAAACTACCGAGATATCGCAGCTATTTACTGAATGAGTAGCTTTAGTTTAGGGTTAAACTGCTGAGGTGACTAGAGAGTGGAAAGATAGGGAGAAAAACCTGATAACTGATAACTGAATATGGCTGAAGGCTGGTGGCTATAGGCTAATAAAAAATATGTCCCTTTTTGACAGAAAATACTTGGGAAGATTGCAACCAACGGGACTCAAAAGAACTGAGATGAGTGGTGGTAATTAAAGTTTGAAAACGGTCTTCGATCGCATCTAATAATTGATTTTGTCGTTCGATATCTAATTCGGCTAAAACATCATCGAGGAGTAGTAGGGGAGGTTCTCCGATAATCTGCTCTAGTAACTGTAATTCCGCTAATTTCAAGGCTAAAACTAAGGTTCTTTGTTGTCCTTGGGAACCGTAGGATTTAGCGGGGTTTTGGTTAATTAAAAAATCCACTTCATCCCGGTGGGGACCGACTACCGATGTCCCTAGTTGTTTCTCTGCCAAACGACGGGTTTCAATCTTATCTAAAAAAGCCCTTTGTACCCCATTGACATCATCTTCTACCCAAGGCACATTGGGAATATATTGTAATTCTAAAAGTTCGGTTTTTCCGCTAATACTTTCGTGCCATTTTTGGGCTAAAGGAATTAATCTTTGCAGGACTCGCGCCCTTCTTCTCGTTACTCTTGAACCGGTTTCTGCTAGTTGTAAATCCCAGAGTTTTAGCTGGGATAAATCCGCATAAACTTTTCCCTCTAATTCCTGTTTACGAATCTCTTTTAAGAGAGCATTTCTTTGTCGTAAAACCTGATTATATTGCTGTAAAATATGAACGTATAGGGGTTCTAATTGAATTAATAAAGTATCTAACCAATCTCGGCGAGCTTCCGGACCACCGCGCACTAAATCCAGATCGAGACTAGAAAATTGTACCGCATTAATCACGCCCAAAAAATCAAGATGACGGCGCAGGGGTTGACGGTCACGGATCACGGTGCGACGACCGGAAGAACGGAGAATTAAACTTAATTCTGATGCTCCATAAAGACGATTAACCCTAGCAAAAATTCTCGCCTCCGAGTCCGATTCTAGCACCAGATCCCGATCCTTGCTGACTCGATGGCTCTTGAGAGTGGCCAAAAGTTCGATCGCTTCTAGTAAATTGGATTTTCCCTGAGCATTATTGCCCAATAATATTGTTTTTTTGGACTCGAATTTTAGCAACTGTTCGGCATAATTTCTAAAACTGTGAAGATGTAGGTGTTCGAGATACATTGCAAGTTGGGGGTTAGCTGTTGGGGGTTGGGGAAGTGAGAAGTGGGGTGTGGGGTGTGGGGAGAAAACAACTGATAACTGATCACTGATAATGGCAGCGGTTTAGGGTTAAGTGAATTTGGTATAATTGCCCTTGACAATCAATATTTTATAGTAGCTTTTACCTTGAAAATTCCTTTTTTGCCTTTAAAACAGACTGAAAGTCTATCTAAACTCGCTTTGATTGCTATACTCGCTTTTGATGCTTCTGTGTCTCTCGCAGGACAATTTCCCGATGGCAGAGTATTTTTTGAGAGTTCTCCCACTCTAGTTAATTTCTTCGCTACTTTCCAATCCGTGCGTACTTGGGGGGCAAAATACTATCTTACCATCGCTCTACCGCCCTCTCTCGGGGCGCCCTTGGGTAAAGTAACCATACAACAGCAGCCTAATATTCAAACTATTGCTTTTCTTCTCGATCAAACCTTTGCTTTTCTTGGCGATCGCAATCAGCGAGGCGAAAAATTAACCCTAAAATCCACTACTTTTGACCCCAATACTCAGACGATTACGGTCATTTTTGATCCTCCTGTCCCCCCCGGTAATACCGTTTCCATCGGTCTGAAACCAGTACGAAATCCCGATTATGGTGGTGTCTATCAGTTTGGAATTACTGCCTATCCCCCCGGGGAGAATTCTCCCGGATTATATCTAGGTGTCGGACGTTTAGCAATTTACGATGCTGGCGATCGCTGGTAGGCTGTTCCGCGTCTAAACACAGTAAACAGTGAGCAGTAATCAGTGAGCAGTAAATATGAGATGACTGCTCTAACTTTCCCCTCTGAGTTTTAGAAAAATTTAACTTTATTCAATCTATGAACATCTGTTCAGATGTTATACTAAAGTCAGTAAAGAAGTTCCGAGGTAGTAACCATGATCGCTGTCACCATGATGAAATGTGCTTGTGAATCCTGTTTGTGTGTAGTATTGATCGCCGATGCCATCAAAAAAAACGATCAATACTACTGTTCCCAAGCTTGTGCCAATGGTCACGTTAACGAGAACGAGAAAGGCTGTGGACACCAGGGCTGTGGTTGCGTTTAAATTTAGTTATTGGGGAGAAGGGGACAAGTATCGGCATTGAAAATTCGATCGATACCTCCCTTTCTCAACTTTCCCTTAATAACCGATCAGGAAAAAATATGGCCCTAGAGAAAATAGCACCGGTTTGTGGGGAATCCCATCACCAAGAGGCGAAATTCCAGCACTTGCAGGGATTAGAACTAGAAGGCTAATTGCATTCGCCTCACCCAATATGTTCCCAGACAATATGTTACCAGAGGAGACGAATGGCGATCGCCTAAGTGGTCATCTGAAGCACATTCTGGTAAATACTGAACGGTTATCATCGGAAATTTTGGGTCTGAAACCCCGCCGTTCTAGGTTGGCTTTACGTTAGAATTAAAAGGCCAGTCTCGAAAACCAAGTGGACGGCGCAGCACCTTGAAAACTCGGCTTAGGGGGTTCCGACCAGAAAAGCTTGG
>NZ_JASJFB010000542.1:0-1887 GCF_030065455.1 Microcystis sp. M53602_WE12
CCAACAATTCCTATTTTTTCATAATTAGGGGTCTCAAGACCCCCCTAGCGGCCACCGAGAAGACCTTCACCAGCTAGGTATTTTTACTCAAGTCTCTGGAGGGGGACAGCTTATGTGACAGTTGAGGGTGCGGAATGTGGGCTAGATATTTGTCGATCATTTTAACCCCGCTTCACTTAACTTTTTCTATAAATCATAGAAATAAGGATAAAGCTCTGATTCTAGAATATATTGACTTGCTTATTTGAAAATTGCCTAACAGGTTCCAGGATCAAGTTTTCGATGATTGGGAATAGTTAAAGTCTCTCTTCTCTGGGAGATAACACGACGCAATTTAATGTGACTTCCTCGTTGACTGTGAATAGTAAAGCCAAATCGAGCGAGAATCTTGATCACGTCTTTGCCTGATAGTTGTTTCAGTTTAGGCATATTCAGGCTGTAACTCAACCGTAATCTGTAGAGAAGGTTTGGCAACTAGACCAAACTCAATAGGCTCTTCTCCTTCTAAATGTAATAAGACAGCTTCTTTGAGATTATTAACCACCTCATCCAAGGTATTTCCTTGGGTAACAACCGAAATTTCCGCGCATTCGGCCACATATCCTTGTTGTTCACCAGAATAAATAATTGCCGTAATTTTTGAACTTAATTCAGCCATAATTGCTCAGATAAAATACGTTTTGATTGTAATAGAGTATATTTTAGCTATGGGGAAATAGCCTGAAAAATTGGTAGAGATTTGTCTCGTGCAGTGTAGTCTTCGATAAGGAAATCTAGAACTTCAAGGGCATTTTGTAGCGCTTCATTGTAGGTTTCGCCGTGAGTATGAGCATAGGAGACAAATTCAGGGAGATGGGCGATAAATTTGTTGTCTTCTTGTGACCATTGAATATAAATACTATAGTGATAATTCATGGGTTGTCTCCTTGATTTAATTTGGCTAGTTCCTGAAGTGCATTTCTTCCGTCTTTTTCCTGGTAGTGATCGGCATCACTACTATTTTTGCCTAACAGGATCAAGCTATATTATAAACGGGGATGAATTCAGTGGTTATGACCGCTATTACCTAATCTCCATAGTGTGTTTTGGTACGAATAATCAGAATAGTTTTATCGTCTTCATAAATTTCATAAAGCAGACGATCTTTTCGATTTAGGCGATAGGAATACAAGCCTTCTAAATCGCCTTTTAAGGATTTGCCAATATAGGGATTAATTGCAATTATGTTAGTTAAAATTTCTTGAAGTTTGACTTTCTGTTTTTGGGTGAGTTCGTCGGTATCTTTTCGCGCTTGTTTAGAAAAGACAATTGTGTAGGTTGTCATCCAAATACTTGTTCCATTGTGAGGGTTTCTCCTGCGGCATATTCTCGTCGTGCTGATGCAATATGTTGTAATAGTTTGGGATCTTGCATGAGTTCGGAGGTTTCAGCTAAGGATTCCCATTCTTCTTGAGTAATGAGAATATAACTGCGATTTTCACGAACGATCACTACTCCATCGGGTTCTTTTTCAGTGCGATCGCAGAGTTCTTCTAGGTTGGCTTTGGCGTAATCAACGGTGACTTGATACATAAATCGCTTACGGTTTGTGGGGATTAGTCTTATAATAAAGCAAAAATTGCTTGTTGGCTGACGTTTTCATTATTTATTTTGGGCTTTTTGGTTCTGATCGAGAAGAAGGAGATATGACAACTTTAGTGGTTCTTCGGTTTGTGTTATGTAATGGACGGGGGTTATAAGAGATGGAACCCTTATAGAGAAAGACATTGGACGATTTTTGTCAATTGTTTTTGATCTAGAGCGAGCTAATCAGTTAAATCTTTTGCCAGATAAGGATTTAGTCGATTTATGCCCCCCTATCGAACCATAACAAGTAACGAAGAGCCA
>NZ_JASJFB010000369.1:0-1287 GCF_030065455.1 Microcystis sp. M53602_WE12
CATCCATATCATTGCCCATCAATCGATTAAGTAGCTGGTTATAATTAAATTAAAAATGGATTTTAGGTTCGATCCCCCCTTAGTCCTAGAGTTGATTCATAGTAGGGTTGATTCATGAATCAACCCTACCCTTAGTCCCCCCTTGATAAGGGTGGTGTCTGATAATTTTTAACACCTACCTACTTAACCCCGATCGAATCGCTTCCCCAGTTTCAACCGCCGTAAGATAGCTTTTGGCATCATGAGCCTCGCAGCCATTATAAACTAACTTATCCTCGACAGTTCCCTCAAATAAAGGGTTGAGTTGCTTTGTCAACGCCACCACATCGCCATCGTCCGCGATATTTACCCATCTTTTCACATTTCCGGGCCAGCGCCCCAGGTTATTGCGGGGGGATGGTTGCAGTCGATCGAAAATTAATTGTCTTATCCCCAAAGGAGAACCGAGAGTGACAAAGACTTTAATCGGCCATTCTGGATGCTGACATAAAGTTTCGTAACAGACGATCGAACCGAGAGAATGAGCTACAAGTACCCGCGTATCTTCACCGATACATTCTATTACTCGCTCTTGAATCTGCTGTTTTAGCTTTCGATCGTGTAAATAGCCCCCTACTTGCTTAAGATAAGAAATAACCAATTTCTCGGCAATGCTACCGAAAAACCGAGATTCACTTAACCCCGACAAAGCTCTCTGGATAATTTTTGGGGTAGATTTTTCTCTCAAAAGGCTATCCGCATTGGGATGATTATTTTCCACTCGTTCCGTTTCTTGCCACCACGACTGGAGTAATTCTTTTTCCCAATCGGAATCGATATCATTAACATCGTAGTTCGGGATACCGATCGCTTTCGATTTTCCCCGAAAAATATCTCCGTAAAACGCGCAACGAAAATCAGTATCGGACTTTAACTCGGTTCCCGCGAGTTTCAATCCATCCTTGAGACTTGGCAACCACTCAGCACAAATCGTGTGGCTACCCCTAAATTCTTGCGCGATACCGTGAACACCGACAATTTTAGCCATGATCGTGCGGTTACAGAGCTTCCCTATCCCTGTTGATTTTCAATTTTAAATGGTTTTTCCCACTTTAGACCGAGAGCAAATTTAAAAACTGCCTTGCTTCGATCGCCTTGTCAGTCGAGATAGGGTTTGCTGAAAAAGCTTTTCCTGGGGGCAGGGTGTGGGGTGTGGGGTGTGGGGTGTGGGGTTTTACCCATTTTCAGGGGGTCAATTACCTAATTTTCAGGGAAAAAGTCCCGGAATTTTCCCCCCAATCACTCCAA
>NZ_JASJFB010000198.1:0-6072 GCF_030065455.1 Microcystis sp. M53602_WE12
ACACCCCACACCCCACACCCGACACCCCACACCCCACACCCGACACCCCACACCCCACACCCCACACCCGACACCCCACACCCCACACCCGACACCCCACTTCCCTGGTCCCTAATCTTTTTCCCGACAAAACTCTTGTCATTGTCAAGACTCTAGGGTAACTTGTATATAAAAATTAATAAAGCGAGAAGTATTAGAACGATGTTGAGACTAATTAGCGACTTTGACGGCCCGATAATGGACGTATCGGAGCGATATTACCAAGTTTATCAAGACTGTTTACAGAAAACCGCCTATAAAGGTCAAATTATCGGGGAATTATCGAAAGCGGAATTCTGGCAGTTAAAACGGGAGCAGGTTTCTGAGAAGCGTATCGGGGAAATGTCAGGATTAGATGAAGATCAAGCGCGTAAATTTGCCCATCTTCGTCGTCAAACTGTCCATACTTTACCCTATCTTGTCCACGATCGCCCGGTGGTTGGTTCTTTGGAAACTCTCCAGAAAATCCAAGAGTTAAAGATCGATTTAGTCGTGATGACGATGCGGCGGGTATCCGAGCTAGATCATGCCTTTAATCGCCACGATATCGGTCGTTTTTTCGCCGCTAATCGTCGTTATTGTCTAAATAACAATTACACCAAAACCAACGACGTGCGCGACAAAACCCTGCTTATGGCTAAGGCCGCTAAAGAACTGCCGGCGGCTGCCGATACTTGGATGGTGGGGGATACGGAAGCGGATATTGCCGCCGCTAAAAGCCAAAATATTAAGGTTATTGGCGTATTATCGGGGATTCGCAGCCGTTCCCGTTTAGAAAGCTACGAGCCTGATTATATCGTCAATAACCTTGGGGAAGCAGTGGACGTGATCTTAGGATCCCTACGAGCGTTCGGTTAACGGAAAAAACTACTAATCACCCAAAAGATTAGAAAAGTGATGAGCGCATAAATTTGGCGATCACCGAAAATGTTCAAATCAGCCTTGGCCGCTAAACTGGCTAATCCCGCTCCCAGAGCGACTCCTAGCAATAAACCAGCGAGAGTGAATAGTAAGGCGCGGCCAAAACGTTTTTCCTTGCGGTTGAAAAAATAGATATTAACGAAAACGCCAAAAGCTAAGAGCAGCGGTAAAAGGGAGCCACTGGGATCGGGAACTAACAGCGTTATTGCTCCTAAACAAGCGTAAATCACTGCTGGTACACCGATATCCCGTGCAGAAGGTGTATCGATTGAGCTTCGCCACCAGTTAGGAGATTTGCTGCTAGTAACTGGTTTACTTTCCACCGGAATCGTCAGACGTTCAGGAAAACGAATGCGATCGGGAACTTTAATTCTACCCTCCTGTCGCATCCGCAGTCGATCCATGAGGACGGAATCGTAGGCCGACTCGATCAATTCGACAATTTTGCTATCATTTTGATACTGTTGCACCAGTCTTTGTTTGGCCTCTTGAATTTCTTCAAAAGAGGATTCTTCAGTAACCCCAAGTTGTTCGTAGGGATTCTGTTCACTCATGAACATACCTCCTTAATTATGCTCCCGATAGTCATGATCTTAACCCGATGTTCTGTAGTTTAACTTGAGATGCAAGCTTATTTAAATTAATTAAGTTTAGCGAAAATCTGAGCAGAATCGATCGCTTCGTAGGGATAACCACTGGCATCTAAAAGGCTTTTTTCGGCGATTTCTCCTTCCTTAACGATAATTAAGCGGTTTTTACCCCCGTAGGCCTTAATTGTGACAATTTCTAAAGCAAATAATCCTGGGGAGAAACGGGGATTTAAGGCCCCATCGTACTCGAATTTACTCTGCATTAACTGCAAAGCATAGACGCTACTGCTATCAAAGGGTGCTGCCTCCCGCAGGGTTTTGGCCCGCAGCACTGGGATTAAATCGCCAAAAGGAATAGAAATCGTTTGCCAAGTGCGATCAAGTGTATCAAAAGAATAACAGTAACCGATACCATCCCAACGTCCTTCACAGCGCAGAATTAATTTATAGCGTTTTCCGTCCCCTTGTACCTGTAATTCTATTCCCTCGTAGTTAGATAAATTTAGGGGAGGATTCAGGTTTCTGGTACGAACTGAGGCAAAACCGCCGTTATTTTCAGTTCTAACGATACCGGAAAAGAGCGCTCGTCCTCCGGTTAGGGTTATCTGACTCTCACTCACTCCTCCCATTACCACATCATCCACCGCACCCCAGATTTCTTTTATATCACTGCTGGGATTGCTAAAGTCAAAGAGGGTTTTTTCGGCGGTTATCCCAGCATTTTTCAATAAATCGAGTAAATTAGCTAAACTATGGCGGTTATTCTCCCCTTGACAGTAGATAATTCTCTCAATCCCTGTGAATAATTGCGGGGTTTGCAGAGCAAATAAATCGACATTTTCAGCCAATAATTGACGTGCAGACTCGATATTATCGACTAAAGCGCGGATTTGATAGTTTTGCTGCTGTAGTTGGGTGATTACTTTTCTACCGATCGCATTTTCCCCACCAATGACTAAAATGGTCTTCATCCCTTGCTCATTTGTTAGCTGATTTTTTTTATCTTCCCCGAAACCGAGCAGCTTTTGCAGACAACTCCACAGGGGAATACTATCAAAATAGTCTAGAGTTTGCCAAAATCTCTGAAAATCCCAGCTTTTTGACTCAGCCATAACTTTTCTCTCCTCAAAGGGTACTGATAAAGTTAGTCTAACCAAACCAGCTTTAATCCTTGCGGCAAAGCTTTCCTTTTCGTCCCTATTTCTTTCGCTCGTTAATTTCTCTGAAAACCCCTATATATATTTAGGCACGGATTCCCATTATATAAAAAGTATAAGTCAAGTCTTGGCTTTTGTCAAGCATTTTGGTTGAGATTCTTTTGGGTGTAAGCTGTACTGAATTTAAATTACTTGTTGAGATAAGGCACTCTTGCAATAGGTAAGAGGAAGGTATAGGGGAAGCGCGGAGATGGGTTTTAAAGTTCGATTGGGAGTTCATGAGAACGAATGTATCAAATTTAAGTCCCCCTTAAAAAGGGGGATTTAGGGGGATCAAATTTTTGTCAGTCCTTTGGGATGCTTTTGGGTGCGTTACGCTTCGCTAACACACCCTACATTTATATTTATTTTATTTCCCCCTCTATTATCCCGATTTCTTCCTCGCTTAATCCATACAATTCATACACTATTTGGTTAATCTCTTTTTCTAACTCGCTGGTGTCGGCAGAATTATCTTCTGATTTCTTGGCTAAAATTTGGTTAACAAGAGTTTCAATTGTTTCTTGTGTTTTACTGTCTGCAAGTTTTATCGGTAGCTTTTCTACCGATGAAATTCTTATTTGTGGAAAAATATCACCACCTTGGGAATTTGTTTTTTGATAATAGAACTTGAACAAGGCAGAATTAAAAAGTCCTAAAACATATTTTGTTTTAACTCTTTTGTCTGTTATATAGCAACTATGTATCGTTTGTTCGTAGTAAATTCCTTTGTCTGCATATGTGGCAATAAGTTCCTTACCAACTTTGCGATAAATAATTGTTTCTCTCTCAAATATTTTTTTATCTCTCATCCAAAGTCCAGACCTTTTACCTGCTTGTCTTTTAACTTCTTGCTTCATCATTTCTTCGGGTTTATAATTAACCCAAACATCAGTTGTGCCTAAATGAAATCTTGAAAGGTTTTTACCGAAATAAAGTTTGTGGCTGTCTTTGTCTAACTTTTTATCAATGTATAAAATGTCTTTGATTGTACCTGCAACAATTCCGTCTTTCACTTCTGCAATTTCTTTTAATTTCAGTGTATCTGCCTCAATTTTAGCAATGAGGTGATCAAATTTGGTATTTATTTCTAATCGAAAAATTATCTCCTTATCGTTCAAGATACTTGATACTTCAGTTTCTGAAAGCTGTTGCAATTCTTGCCTTGTGATTTTAAATGCTTTGTATTGTGCTTTTGTAGTGGGATAATTTTCTACAATTACACTATTTACTTGTGCATCTTCAAATACTTTTTCGTCAATTTTTACAACCGTAACTCCGTGATTATCGCAAACAATTTTACGAGCAGTAACAAATTGTTTGTTGTTTAAAAACTTTCCTGGAATAATGTAAGTGAAAACACCTGTTGGCTGTTTTATTTGCATTGCTTTCTCAATGAATAGAGAATACAAGTCAAATCTTCCAGTAGCCGTTTGATAAATGGTTTCGTAAAATCTTCTCTGGTCCCAAGTTATATCTTCAATACTTATATAAGGAGGATTGCCAATTACCACATCAAAACCGACAAAATCCCCCTTATCGTCTAGGACTTCGGGGAACTCGAAGCGCCATTCAAAAGCATTATGATAAATCTTACCGCTTTCAATCTCCTCTAGTTGCGGACGTAATTTATCAATCTCATTCCTTAACTGACTAATCTTCCTTTCCCGCGCTTTCTTTTCCTTGGGTGACTCCTCAAATAACAAAATTTGATTCTCTAGACTATATAAATCCGTTTCCAAACCCCGCAAGCGCTTTTTCAGAGGATTATCTAACCGTAAAGTCTGACGAAAACTACTCTTAATCTCACTTATCAATCTCTCCATCTCGCGCTTTTGCGATTTATCCTCCGCGTTGCGATAGACTCTCACCGCATCCTTATAACTCTCGATACTTAAACGATTTTTGCGGGAAAAGACTTGTAAATCATTGGATAACCCAAAGCGACTAATCAGAGAATTGCCAACCTTGATATTAATATCGATATTCGGTAACGTCTCTAACTCGTTATCTGCTTTGTAGTAAGCATTCTTGAGTAACTCAATCCATAAACGCAATCGACAGATTTTCACCGAGTTGGGATTGATATCAACTCCAAAGAGACACCCCTCAATCAGACGCTGTTTTTCCTGAAATAAAGTCTCCTGTACGCGCTGACTTTCTCGGTTGCGGGGATTATACTCAAACAGATTACCGTCATCATCGGTGACGATTAACTCATCGTTCACCACCTCAACCCGATAATCCCTGAGAGTTTTCCCCTCTTTATCCACTAAAATCTGTAACTCACTCTTAATTGCGATTATCTCGTTCAAAGCAGAAACAAGAAAATGTCCCGAACCCACCGCAGGATCACAAATTTTGAGACTATTGATAATAGCATTGGCTGCCGTTTTATCTTTGATGCGGTTATATACATCCTCGATAGTCTGACAATCCCATCCCTGACTCTGGTTAAATTTCTCTATCACTGCGCGTCGAATCGTTTCCCGACACATATACATAGTGATGAAACCGGGGGTGAAAAAGGAACCATCCTTATATCCGTTGATTTTCTCAAAGATTAATCCCAACACCGACGCATTGATAAGAGTCTTGTTATCCTCCTGTATCGCTTCCCCACCTTCGCTGCTAAAATCGTAGGCATTGAGAAACTCGAATAGGTATGCTAAAGCGTTGATTTCTCCTGTTCGCTTTTTCCCCTGACTATCCTTTAAGACTGTTCCCGCAAAAATCTCTAAATTCTCCGAACGCAGGTTACTGATAACTATGGTTGATTGTTCTAATTCCGTCGGTTCAAATAGGGAACTGTTGAGATAGGGAACCTGAGTATAGATATTCTGGATGTCTTTGCTTCTTTCTGACTGTTTTTTGGCTAAAACGCTGAAAAATAAGCGATTTAAGTCGTCATAGTTGGCAATTTTGCCTAAATTGAGAAACCCTAACGACTTATCCCCCCGATGATACCTAATTATCTGCGCTTCTAATAGTTTGAGGAAGAGGATTCTATTTATCCAGGTTATCCCCAACTCTAAACCGATATTCAATAGTCTCTCCTCTTCCGTCTCCCCAAATTCTTCGGGATTGGATAAACGAGAGATTTTATCTAAACTCTCTACTTGACTGATAGCGTTCTCTAGCAGCGAACCGGGTTGACGCGCTGCCGGTTGCAGACGTTGGATGAGTTTTTTT
Organism: Microcystis sp. M53602_WE12; assembly: GCF_030065455.1. NCBI lineage: Bacteria > Bacillati > Cyanobacteriota > Cyanophyceae > Chroococcales > Microcystaceae > Microcystis > Microcystis sp. M53602_WE12. The sequence goes on from NZ_JASJFB010000198.1 coordinate 5,939, forward strand.
CCTCCCTCTTTTATCTCTGTCAATCCGATGATATGCAGCAGTTCACTATAAAAGTTTTTGTCGAGACTGTTGCTATCGTTCGCAAAGGGGAGTTTTAAGAGGTGTTCGGGAGAAAAGATTTTATAGAGACTGAT
>NZ_JASJFB010000608.1:0-16752 GCF_030065455.1 Microcystis sp. M53602_WE12
GAGCGAGCGATTCAAATTCCTTTTTATGGAATTTATGAAGTTAACAAGGCCCAGATCGAGATGTACCAGTTAGTTAATGGTCGTTACCAAAAAATGACTCCTAATCAGCGCGGTCATTAGACTTGTTGCTCCCATAAGAAAAAGCCGAATGAATTGTTTTGTGAGAAGTTCAGCTGGCTTCTCCTTTTAATTAATGCTTATGCTGCCGCACCCATAAAAATTCCATAATCCACAAGCCGTTAAGATTAATTGATCATCAAAATTAGCTACACGATTCCTATAAATATCGGAAACTGCACGGTATCTTTTCACCCCAGAAAAAGCATTTTCACCCACAACTCTTTCTTTGGCTAGTTCTCGATTTTCTTGTTTTTGTTCTGCTGTTAACTCTCCTCCCTTCGGTTTTTTGTGGGGCAAACGGATATTTACATACTGTTTTTGCACTCCCTGAAATCCTGAATCAACCAAGACTGGGATTTGCTCAGGGATGCCGCCAATTAAGTCTTCTTGATCTTGTATCTTTTTATCATGGGTTTTTCCGCTAGTCGTAGGGGTTAACACCAAAATCCTCTTGTCTTCTGCACTAGCTGCTAGGTTTTTTCGGGTGCATCGCTTTTTCTTTCCTGAGTAGTTCTCTTTCTGTTTTTCCGCGTCTTTGGGACGAGCTATCGGTATGAAGGTCCCCTCGACTATCACTTCTTTCACCTCTGGAAAATGTTGGATAAATTCCTCGATACTCTCGATTTTTCTAAGGGGCAGTACCTTTTTTTCTCCTAAAACCTTTTCTAAAATTGGTTGTAGGCGATGTACCCATCTATTCGCTTGTGAGCGGTCAAAATCGAACAATACTGCCGCCAAGTCAAAGGTTGGATAGCACTTCAAGTAAAACAGGATATAGAATAATTTCTCTCTGATGCTTTGCAATCTAGCTTTCCGGCCAGCTCCGATTTTTCTTTTTCTTGGCTTTTCCCTGTTGTCTGCTTCCGCCAAATACACCTGTTCAAATTTCTCTAACAAGGTCTCAAACGCTCTTCTATTGAGTCCTGTGGTCGCTCTCAAGAGTCTATCTTGATGCAATATTCTGCCAATGTTCAGCATTCAAGGGGATATCCAATCATTGTTTCTTCCCCATTATGCCACTATTACGCAACAAGTCTAATCTAATGTATATAGATAATCGAATTCGGCTATGGTCAGCAAAATCCGCAAGCAAATTTATATCGAAGCCGAACAGGATAATTTACTAAAAGAGAGCGCTCGACGAACGGGACTCAGCGAGGCCGAGATCATCCGACGTGCAATAGATTGGCACATAAGCCCTGTCAACGGTCTCGAAAACCAAAATTTATTATCGCAATTACATAATTTATCGAGACATGAAAAGTTGAAACTGATCAAATTTTTATTGCAGGATTCAGAAACAAATAATGCCGATTCCGATCAGACTTTATTATCTCAATTAGCTGGAACTTGGACAGAGGCGGATGAGATGGATTTTTTACAAAATACAGAAGCCTTTCGAGCAGTTGAGGAAAGTTTGCGGAGCTAAGACCGATTCTACTGGATACCAACGCTTATACCACTTTTAAACGTAATATTTTTGAAACATTTGAGGTTATTAGAAACACGCCTTTAATCGGTTTAAATAGTGTAATTTTAGGAGAATTTATGGTGGTTTTGCGTTGAGTTCTAGAGAAGAATATAACCGAAGGAAACTTAAGCAATTTTTGGAAATATCCAAAATTAACTGTTTTGCGAACGCAAAGCGCTCGCTACGCGAGATCGATTGCGATACCGCCGAATATTACTCTAGAGTTTATTATTACTTGAGGAAAAATGGCAATCCGATTGCGACTAACGATATGTGGATTGCGGCGACCGCTCTACAATATAATCTGGCTTGATTTAGCTATGACAAGCATTTTCGGGCGGTCGATGGGTTGATAACGGGAAATAGCATCGCCGATTTTGCGATTATTCGATCTTAAGAGAATTGCTTCAGATCGGTATCGCTGAAAGTGTAGCTTCAAAAGATACCAGGAAGCCAAAAGAAAGAATCGAACTTACCAAAAACTATTTGAGAGGGAGTCCTTAACTTTTGTTAAAAATAAGTGAGTGGACAGGCTAGGAAAAATTAAGTTTTGAAAATTTAACTGCACTTTACTATACTTTCACTTTACCCTAGAAGAAGAACATCAAAAAGTCAAAAAATATACATGAAGACGGTCAACAAGGAGGGAATAAGCCAACGACCTCATGCCTAGAAAAAAGCTTTTTAAGTAGGAATTAAAAGAGCGGCGGACAGGATGAGTAGTTTGAAAGATTGAGAGGAAAAATCCCATGACGACAACCGTTCAACGCTTAAGCGAACTGAATTTTGCATCCCTATCACCGGCAGGGGGATTGTTCCCGTCGCCGATCACCTGGGAAGACCAAACGTTCTATTTCTTGATGCTCGATCGCTTCTCCGATGGTCGTGAAAACGGGTACAAGGACAACGAGGGGAATTTAGTCCGGAGCGGGACAACCCCACCCTACAGTCCGGCTGGTGCGGAAAATGCCGTGAAAACCGAGGCGGATGCAGCCCGAGCAGCGCGAAGCAGGAGTCAAATATGTGGGAGGGACGCTCAAGGGGTTAGAGAGCAAAATCGGCTATCTGAAACGATTGGGGGTGACGTCGCTCTGGATTAGCCCTATTTTTAAACAGGTTCGGTTTCGGGAAACTTATCACAGCTACGGCACAGGTGTGAGAACCGCTATAGAACAATCAACTACATACGGAGGAACTAAAAATGTCTAATTCTAATGCACTGATAGATAAGATCAGGAAACTGTCTCCATCTAGGGAAATTCTGAGATCCCTTCCATCCCAAGAATCACAGGTTATGACGGTGAACTTTGAAGGCGATCGAGTAGGTCTTTTAGACCTAAGCTATCCCCCTGCGACGGTTTGGGCACGAATGGTTGATTACCTTCAGAGAAATAACAGGCCAGTCTATGTAGAAATCGATTCTGAGACAAATATCATCACAAAATTATCTGTTCCCGAAGCTGCCAAGGTTTGGCGAATAAATGAAAGTGAAGAAGCTGTTTATGTTACCTTCTATACTTCTCAAGCCCGCCACTATCTGCCGCGCAATCATCCGGATTTTCAGAAGATGTTGAATGAACTTCAAGCGGCACTGGCGAACGATGCTGCCATTCTGGTTACATCAACCCAGCAAAACTTTGAAATTATCGATGTCCGACCGCTCCCTCAATCCTTTGGCATTGATCGCCCTACCGAGCCACCGGCTCCATCCGCCCCCGATCCGCCCGTCACATGGGATAGGGCAGTCGAACTGTTTAATCTGATGCAAGCGAAATCCTGTGTGCCCTGCTCCTCTACCGATCCCTGCATTCCTTACAAATTCCCCTATAACGGATGCTGGATCAGGGCGCATCTGATGTGCTATCTGATGATAGCAGAGGGAGAAACCCCCGAAAAAATCTGGATTGATTCTGCGGGTTGCAATTTGCTTGCCCCTAGCTCAAATGTGCCTGAGTGCGAAGTGCATTGGTGTTGGCACGTAGCACCGACGTTGATGGTTCAACAACCCAGCGGGCCGGATCTGAAAATGGTCATCGATCCTTCCCTCTGCGATAAACCAGTTACTCCCGACGAATGGCGATTACGCCAGACTGACACCAGTGCAACACTGACACCTTCTCTATGGGAGCAATACTGGCCCAGCGGAGGGACAGCGACGCAAGCTCAAGCCAACAACGACATGGAGCAGTACAGGATTTTATTAGATGGACTATGCCAGGACTATGGACCTTCACCCTATGCTTGTCCGATTGTCAAGTCCTGCCATTTTATCGTTGATCGCAGCACCTTCGGTGAAGACGAGATTGCAGCAATGCTGAAGCCTGGACAGGCGGCAGTGATTGAAGCAGCTTTTTATGTGATTGTCGATGGCTTCTCTGCCCAAGAGCTTGGCATCACATCTGCAACGCTGTTTGGTGTGCCGAACATCAAGCCTGCACTGACGATCGCCCCAAGCATCGCTCAAATGACAGCCGAGGCGGTTGCGCTTGACGTGGAAGACCCAAGCCATCTCAAACGTCGGCAGAGATTAACCTGGACTTATCAGATTAGCTTCACAGGCACCGACGGATTTGTCAACGACGTGGAGGATGTAACACTTACCGCGTTGATCGCAACTGTGTCGAGTAGCGCGACCATCTACCTGATCAAGCAGCCCAATCCCTACGAAGTCGATGGTCCAGTTTCCTGGTTGAGCGGAGATCTGCGGGTGTTCCAAATTAAGGCAGGCGAGTCGCAGTTTGGCAAGACCATGGGGAACGCGCCCGATCAGGCTCCGGACTTCATCGAGCAAGTGATTGCCAACTTGAACAATGGCACCACTGGTGGACAGACCTTTGACGATATCTCCATCGATCAGCAGACATCCAAACTAGAACTCTCCGAAAAAGTTAAAGTCAACGGGACGCTGACGCCTGTTTTTAACTTTGCGATCGCTCGGGTACACTATCGATCGAAAATCAAAGAGGCGAAAGACGTGCGGGTATTCTTTCGACTTTTCCCAGCCTCGACGACCTCATTGGAATACAACCAGTCAACGACCTACCGTCGCGGCGGAAAAGCCGGCACGATCATCCCGCTCCTTGGAATTCAGGGAGGAATTGCGGGCGGCGAGGTAATCAGTATTCCCTGCTTTGCCGCACCACGAATTGATTCATCGGATCCAACCAAGACCCTGAACGACCAACCTGACCCAGCGAATGTGCAGACGCTTCAACCCGACACAACAGGGGCAGAGAGTTACAACTACTTCGGTTGCTGGTTAGACATCAACCAGTCCTCCCAACCTCAGTTTCCGTTCCAAGCATCACCGATGGATGGACCCTATCCAGCAGCGGATCGTAAAACAATCTATGAACATATCCGCAACAAGCACCAGTGTCTCGTTGCCGAAATTGCCTTTGATCCCGATCCGATTCCACCCAATGCGACTCCAGGATCCTCTGACAAACTCGCCCAGCGGAATCTCATGATCGTTGAATCCCCAAATCCTGGCAACCTCGCATCCCGCCGCATCCCCAATACCTTTGACATCCGACCGACACGGGCAAATCTTGGTCCTGATGAGATCCCGGACGAATTGATGATTGACTGGGGAAACACCCCAGTCGGAAGCCTTGCAACCCTCTATCTGCCAAGTGTCAGCGTCACCCATATCCTGGAAATGGCCGTGCAGATGTACAGATCACACCGATTGATTCGGATCGACGATCATACTCTGCGTTGCCCGACGGATGGCATCACCTATATACCCATTCCACCCGGATCGGACACCAATTTAGCCGGGTTGCTGTCAATCGATTTACCCCCAACAGTAAGGCGAGACGAGGTTTTCACGGTAGTTGTCCGGCAAGTGACGAGTACAGGCAAAGAACTTCCGATTGAGCCACGTCTGCAAGACTCGCCGTCGGAAAACCTGGCGATTGTAGAACATTCAAGGAAATGGCGGCGCATCCTTGGCACATTCCAGCTTACGATTCCGGTTCGGACGAAAGAGGAAATGCTCGGACCGGAAGAACGCATATTATCCAATCTCCGCTGGGTTCAGCAGTCCATCCCCGAAAATAACCGTTGGTTCCCTGTTTTCAACCGTTATGTTGAACAGATTGCTAATCGGGTTGACGCGCTCGGTGGCGATTCTAGCCAGGTTGAAGCATCACCGACTGGAGACTGGCAGAAAGTACGGCTCTGCCGAACATTAGCTATCATCTGTGCCGTCTCACTGACAATTTTCATCGTTGCCCTCGGCATAATGACCAATTGGGTAACTGTCGCAGTGATTGCAGTCTTCCTAGCTGTGATCGCCTTAACCTGGGTCATTCAGTGTCAGCCCAATATTTGCAGCAAGCTGCGGGTTATTGTGGCGGGTGCAGGCATTGGTGCCTTGATACTGGCAATCTTGGTACTACTTGGAGCATCGTCACCGCAACTTGTACCAGTTCTCTGTGGCGCTGTTGCTCTAACAGCTATCGCAAGTTTGATCGGACGTTCTCGAAAATGTTTCTGAGCTTATTGAGGAAGGCGATCGCTTTTTGAAAAGGCAATACGCGATCGCTAAAATCCAACAGGAGGTGAAATTCCCTTGAGCTACTCAACTTGACAACAATGCGATCGCAGTTTTTGAAACAGGAAAGAAGCGATCGTACTTCTGAGATGTCCATGCCACAAAGTAGAAAGTTCACATCTTTTTTAGATTAAACAGGAGTTGAAAAAATGACACGCACAAACAAACGTTATGGATGGGTTCCTGACTTACCAGATCATCGAGATCTGCTTTACGCTGCACCCGTTACGGCACTGAGAGCTTTACCAGCCAAGGTCGATCTCCGCCCTAATTGTCCCCACATCTACGATCAAGAACAGTTGGGCAGTTGTACCGCCAATGCCATTGCTAGTGCCCTTGAGTTCGATCAAATGAAGCAGAAATTGACGGATATTTTTACCCCTTCCCGCTTGTTTATTTACTACAACGAACGGGTCATGGAAGGGACTGTGAACGAAGATAGCGGCGCCATGATTCGTGATGGCATTAAAAGCGTTGGCAAGCAAGGCGCTTGTCCAGAGGAAAAAACCAAACAGCATCCGGGACCTGAGGGCATCTGGCCCTACGATCCTGATTATCAGGTCAGGTTTATTAAAAAACCTACCCCAAAATGTTATGAAGTCGCGGCCAAACACCAAGCAATTCTTTACAGCCGGCTAGTGCGAAACCTCAATCAGATGAAGGGATGTTTAGCATCCGGCTATCCCTTCGTCTTTGGGTTCAGTGTTTACGAGAGCTTTGAAAGTCAAGAGGTGAAACAAACAGGTCGCGTCCCCATGCCGTCTCCCAATGAACAATTATTGGGGGGTCATGCCGTGTTAGCCGTCGGTTATGATGATAGCCAACGGCGGTTTATCGTCCGCAACTCCTGGGGGAAAGACTGGGGAATGCAAGGCTACTTTACCATCCCCTATGCTTATCTGTTGGACGATAACCTAGCTGACGATTTCTGGACGATTCGTCAAGTGGAAAATGAACCGTAGGCTATCTCAAAACTCTATCTTGAGGAGATAGGGAAATCTGATTAAATGCGACTGTTTTCGGAGGAGCAGGGGTGATAAAGCTTATCTAACCTGTTTCCCAACCTCATTTCTAACTCAAAACTTCCATGTTTCAACGCGAATCTACTTTCAAGGATTTGAGCAATTTAAACCTCACTGCTGTACGCTGGATAGCTTTGACCCTGGGGATGATCTTAATCTGTCTCGTAGCTAACCCGGCCCATGCAGCCTGTAATAGTGACAATTCATTAGGAAGGAATTCTGGTATGTCGGAAATTGTAATTTTAGACAGCGATCAGGGGAAAACATTCGAGGTGCAGGCGGGCGATTTAATTGCCATCCGTCTCCCAGAAAACCCCACTACCGGCTATCATTGGGAAATCAGCGGAGTTGACAATCAGCTTGTCGAGTTCCCCGGTTCAGATTACTCGGTAGCACCCGGATCTGGTACAGGCGGTGGGGGTACGCGGACCTTCCATTTTAGGGCGAAGTCCACTGGAACGGCTCAGATTCAACTCAGGCGGCGGCGTTCATGGGAACCTGAGACTAGAGGAATTGAGCAGTTCACAGTCAATATTCAGGTTCAGTGATTGAGTCCTAGTGCTGATTATCTCAAAAGGAGGTATTGAAAAAATGTCTCTAGCAACCTATGGAGTATTAAAATGTCGGGCTTTGGAACGCAAAATCGATCCCCAGACCGATTCTTCGCCCCATTATCAGGTTTTGGTAAGCGATGGGCAGAAAAAACACCGCATCGCCATCAACGTCAAATCCCAAGAAAGCCCTTCGGATTTGCTGTATCTAGTCAATGATGCCTTTCAACACCCAATCTTAAATCAGTTAGCGAACTTCAGTTTAGGATTCCACAAACTGGAAAGCCAACCCGGAGGTGTGGCTCTGGATTTTATTCGCGGGAATTTGTTCCGTCCCGAAGACATGAAGCCACTGCCCCCGGACGTTCCCGGACCTGGCAATGACTTGAAAGAGTTGATTGACTTGTACCTTCAGCGGGCTATTCAAGCTGAAGATGCGATTTTGTACGCCTTCGGAGCCTCTTGGGGGCCGGAACCGACAAACCCCGACCAATACTTTGATTTTGTCCCCGGCAGCGGTATTCACGACCTCCACATGAATCAGGGCAGTGTGGGCAGATTCCAAAAGGATAACGGCGTTTATCAGGATGGCGCACTGCTGATTCATTTCCCCTCGCGCAACCAATGGATCGGCATCTTTCTTGCGTTCCAGTCCCAATCTTTCCATACCGATGATCGCACGGGCGATGCGATTACAGAGGTTCCAGTTGAGGCAGCCGTGAGGATTCTAGCGGCACTGGTGAATCCCCTGGGAGCAGATCCAGGCAAGGAGTCGGTGACACTGATCAATGTTTCGCCAGATGCTGTCGATCTCAAAGGCTGGGCATTGGCAGACAAGCAGAAACGCAAGTCTCGCTTACAAGACATCCGCCTCAAAGCAGGGGGCATCGTGACGGTACCACTGAGCGGGGCGGACGCACAACTGTCCAACGAGGGAGGCATCATCACGCTGCTAAATGCTCGGAGCATCAAAGTTCATGGGGTTTCCTATACCAAGGAACAAGCTCAGAAGCAGGGATGGACGCTCCTGTTCTAAACCTGACTTTTGGCTTTAAGAAAGTCCCTAAACCTAGATTGAGGAGGAGGTCAACTTTCCATGAAGATACCTGTACTAGAGCTTTTCCCCGCCAAATCAAAATTGATGTCCTTGGCTGTTGTTTTCTGTTGCCTGCTGCTGCTTTTCCCGGCCCCCGCCCGGGCTGAAGTCTGGCATCAATCAAATGGCAATAGTCAAGATGTGAATCCGCCATTGGTCGGTCCGGTTTACGACCTGGGTGGCGGCGGGACGGATGTTGATCGAGCCATCCAATGGGCGATCGACCAGGTTCGAGGCTGTCAGGACTGCTCAAAAACTGTCGATCTAGTCGTGCTTCGCTTTCTGACGGACGAAGATCAGGAAGCCTGGGATCGGTCAAAAAAACAACCTGACATTAAAAACGATTACCTCAAATATCATTCCCTCTTGCTCGACCCCCAACAGCGGCTGCAAGGATTAGACTCCATCGAAACTTATGTCTTTACCAATCCCGCCCGCCAAGAAGCTGAACAGCCCCAGATCGCTCAGGCGATCGAGAAGGCCGAAGTCGTCTTTCTCGCTGGGGGCGATCAATGCAAATATGCCCGCAACTTTAAAGGAACGGCGATTGAAGCTGCCATTGAGTCAGTTCAGGCCAGAGGCGGTGCGATCGGGGGAACTAGCGCGGGGGCGATGATTCAGGGGGAGTGGATTTTCAATGCTTGCTCGGATGCCGTTATCTCTGATGATGCCCTGGCCGATCCTTATGAAGATATCCTCTTTACTGACAACTTATTCCAATGGCGGGCGCTCAAGGGAACCATTGTCGATACCCACTTCTACCAGGATGATCGCATGGGTCGAGCGATGGCCTTTGTGGCTCGCTTGCTCAGAGATGGTATCACCCCTCGCGCCCTAGCCATCGGCATCGATGAAGGAACGTCCTTGGTAATTAATCAACAAGGGATGGCTCAGGTCATGGCCAACGAGCGGGACGGTTCAGCTTATTTAATTCTCGGCGACCACCAACCGGAAGTCTGCGAGCGAAATAAGCCTCTTAGTTTCTCAAATTACCGCGTTTGGCGAGTCAGAAATGGTCAAACCTTTGACCTGAAAAACATTCCCGCAACCGATTATTACCAAGTCAGCGTCAAGCGGGGACGCATATCTTCTAGCAATCCCTATCGTGGCTGAATTGAGCGACGGGAGCGAAACTCCCTTTCAGGTTCAGAAGATATCCGCGCTCATTCAAATCAGGAGTCAACCATGAGTGCCATCTTTGGAGAAACCTTAACCTTCCCCCAGGAAAACGGTCCTGAAGTCGAGCTAGTGGTCTTCGGTGACGAGTTCTATTCCCGTCGCGAAACCAAGGACGGTTATACCGTCATCTACGACGACAAACTGGGGCAATATGGCTACGCCATCTTGTGCGAGGGTGAATTTGCTTCCAGTGGCATTCCCATCCTGGAAGCGCCCCCACCTGAACTACAGCCGCACCTCGAGGAAGCTGAACCCATCCGGCGGGAGAAATTTGCCCGGCGTTACACCCAACTGAGACCGTCTCATACCGACTTGCCTTCTCAATCGTGATTCTCATGGCGTTTTGGATTTTGGATTTTCGAGAAAATTTAAACTCAACACAAGGAGTAAATTATGAGTGCCATATTTGGAGAAACCCTAATCTTCCAACAAGACAATGGACCCGACGTGGAACTGGTCGTCTTCGGGGATGAATTCTATGCCCGTTATGAAACCAAGGATGGTTACACCGCCGTTTACGATCCAGAGCGCGGACTCTACTGCTATGCCGTCTTACTGAGTGGGCGATTTGCCTCCAGCGGCGTTCCCATCTCCAAGCGCCCGCCCTCAGACATCCGGCGGGGACTGAAAGAAGCGGAAACTATTCGCAACGACAAGTTTGAAGGGCGCTATGCCGACCTGCGACCGCCACAACCCGGTGCGGCTGCTAACGTGGCCAGGACTCTCGGACCTAACAATGGGCTGCTGGAAGGGCGGCGCGTCAGTGAGGGACACATTCGCGGCTTAACGGTGCTGGTTGAATTTGCCGACCTCACCAGTGCAGTTACCGCCGCCGACGTGGAGGCGATGTTAAACGCCCCCAACTATCGAGAAAATGGCAACTTCTGCTCGGTGCGCGAATACTACCACCTGATGTCCAACGGCAAATTGGACTACTCGAATGTGGTGGTGGGGCCGATTAAACTGAGCCAGAACCAACGCTACTACGTCCAGAACCTCCTCTGTCGGGAAGCCCTCGATAAAGTGGTCAACCAACTGGGTATCGATCTGTCTCAATTTGACTCTCGCGGTGAAGGCATCGTCGATGCACTGAGCTTCATGTATGCCGGGCGCACCGTTTATGAAGGCAACCTCTGGCCCCATAACTCAGAACTGAACCTGACCTACAACGGCATCAAAGTTCGCTACTACACGATCCAGAGCTTAGGCCGCCAGCGAGTTGACCTGAGCATCGGCACCTTTTGCCATGAAAGTGGCCACCTCCTCTGCCGCTTCCCAGACTTATACGACTACGGCTCTCGGGATGGCGATTTTGAGAAGAGTGCTGGCATGGGGTATTACTGCCTGATGTCCGCTGGCAACCACCTCAACAACGGCCGCACCCCCGCTTCCATCTGCGGCTACTTGCGAGATCTGGTCGGGTGGTGTGATCGCCAAGTCCGCTTGAACTCTCCCGGTGTCTATGAGTCCAAACAGGGGGACTACGGCACCCTGATGAAATATGAAACCCATCGGGCTAATGAATACTTCATCATCGAAAACCGCACTCAACGCGGCCTAGATGCCTACCTCCCCGATAGCGGACTGGCGGTCTATCACTGCGATACTCTGGGGTCGAACGAGTGGCAGGGGGGAACCCGCGAGCGCCACTACCAATGTGGCTTGCTTCAAGCAGACGGGCATCTGGATCTCGAAAGCAATCGCAACCAAGGAGATAGCACCGATCTGTTTAAACGAGTGGATGGCGTGGCCTTGTCTTACGCCACAACCCCTTCGACCCGGGGCTGGGATAGCTCTGATTCAGGGCTGGCTCTTGCCGATATCTCAGAACCCGGTGAGGTGATTCGCCTCAAGGTGGGTTCGCTAGTCCCCTCCAACGTGGTGACGGGAAAGGTCACTGCTGACCTGCTCATTCCCGATAACAAGCGCGAAGGAATTAGCAGTGCGATCGCCATCAGCCAAGCTGGTAAAGTCAAAAGCCTGTCTGTCGGCGTAGACATCACCCACACCTACATTGGCGACCTGCAAGTGGAGTTGCAGTCCCCGTCTGGCAAGAAAGTCCTGCTCCACGACCGCGCCGGTGGCTCTCGTCGAGATTTACAACAGACCTACAGTTCAAGCTCCACGACTGCATTGTCGGCTTTGAACGGCGAATTGATTGCGGGATATTGGCTCTTGAACGTGCGAGATTTGGCCTCCCGTGACATCGGCCGGCTCAATCGCTGGAACATCGAAATTGAGTACGAGTCAGCGGGGCAAGTTGCCCGAGGTGAAGTGAGTCCGAACCTGTCAATTCCGGACAATACTCCCACAGGAATCAGCAGCGCCATCGCAATTGCCCAGTCAGGAACCCTCAAGGATATCTCTGTAGGGGTAGTCATCCCCCACACTTACATTGGCGACTTACTGGTGGAAATTGTGGCTCCCTCTGGTCAGAGTGTCACCCTACATAATATGTCAGGGGGCAGTAAAGACGATCTGAGGATGACCTACGACCGGACATCTACTCCTGCCCTAGAAGCCTTGGTCGGGCAACAGATTCAAGGCAACTGGTCCTTACGGGTCAAAGACCTGCAGCGGCTGGATACGGGCAAGCTGGAGAAATGGTCGCTGCAATTGATGTATTGAGGATCTAACCTTGAAGCCGTGCGCTCGCTTCTTCGGAGGGCAAGATGCGAGCGCAAATCTGAAACCCGATATGGAGACGATCGCTCCTTTATCTAAATCAGTTACAAGCGAATAAAATTTTCAGTTTCAAGTTATTTAACTTATAAATTGGCTTAGATCATGAAAAGAAAAGCATTAGTTATTGGAGTCAATCAATACAAAGGAAGTATTTTTTGCCCACAACATTCTCTCAAAGATGCTGAGGATATCGCTCAGTTACTGCGAACATTTGGTCGATTTGACGAAGTCCAAGTGTTGCTCAATCAATTTAAAGAACAAGATAAAGATCATAAAAACCCTTATGAGCCTGATAAATTAAAAATTTTGATAGAGCAACTCTTTAATCCTCAAGATGGAGATACGGAAACGGCACTATTTTACTTCTCTGGTAATGGTGCTGGAATCTATGGAGCAGAAGAAAAAGAAACTCAAAAAGGTGACCTGTTACTGACTGATTTCCCTGATCCTTTAACCGAATCTCAGTCTGAACCTACACCTAAACCTAAATCAAGAAGTATTTCGCTGAAATGTTTACACGATCAACTTGAAAAAAGTCCTGTTAAACAACAAATTGTTTGGCTAGACAGTGATTTCAGTAATTTATTTATTGATTTGTTTTCCCAAGCAAGTAGTGAAGTAAAATATGATCGTTGCTTTATTGCTGCTAATTATAGTTATGCTGGAGAAACCTCTACTCATGGCGTTCTTACGGATGCTTTATTACAGGGCTTGAATTCAGTTAAGCAAATCAAGAATTCAATCACTAACCACGATTTAGTAGATGATCTACTAAAGACATTCAATTGGCCAAAAGATCTTATAAAAAATATTGGATATCCAATTCCAATAATAGAGAGTAATCTTCGTGGTCAAAAGCTATTGAATGATTCGGAAGAAGGAGACGATCTCCTTAGTATTAAAAATGAGACTAATGCCTTAGCTGATATGTTGCTTCTGCGGGATTTGAAGCCACCATTAGCAGTAGGAATTTTGGGAGGATGGGGAAGCGGAAAGTCTTTCATTATGAATCTGATGCAGCAGAGAATGAATGAAATTCGTAGCTTATCCCTAACGGAAGAACAGGCATGGAGTACGGAAGAGAAAAAAGCTTTTCCCTATGTTGGGCATATCTATCAAATCAAATTTGATGCCTGGACTTTTGCTAAGTATAACCTTTGGGCTAGTCTGATGCAAACCATCTTTCTGGAATTAGATCGCCAGATATCGCTTGAACAGAAACTTGCCAGAGTCCTCGCTGAAGACTCTGACAATGAGCCATCACGTGCCAAAGCTCTCCGCGAAACAGGATTCTATTGGTCATTTCTTTATGAAACCAATGAAGAAGATCGTGCCTATTTCTTAGATCGGGTGCTACCCCAACAAAAACTTGCCCTACTGAAAGATCCCCCATTATCAACAGCAGACAGCATTCTATGGAAAGAACTCTTATGGGAGCAATACGGCAAAGTTGAAAAACAATTTCAAGAAAGAAAGGAAAGTCAACAAGCCAAACTTAGTTTAATTGAGCAACAAAAATCCGAAAATCAAAAACAGATAGATAAGATAAAAGACAAAATTGTTCAAATTGAAACAGACTATGAAGGAAGAGAAAAATACCTAAAAAGTAATGTTCAACAAGCGATTCACTCAAGTTTAGATATTGCGAAAACCATTTTAATTAACCGATTAGGAAAAGCAGGAGAAACAGTTTTTGAAATAATCTCCAGTCAAATAAAGGAGGAACTTGAAAAACAAAATATAGATACTAAACAATTTGATGACGTATTAACAAAAGTTAGCCAGATTCTCGAATCAGGAAAAATTCAACAAGATGTCGATGGTAAAACTAGAACAATTAATCTAACTCATAAAGCCTTTACACAATGGTTTTTAAAAAATTCTGGGTTAATCACTGGTTTTGTTATGTTAGGGTTAGCTAGTGTAGCAATACCGATTATTGTAGATAAAATTCCCCAAGTAAATATCGGGGCACAAATTGCCAGTTTAATCATTCCACTTGTTCCTGCGATTGGTGTTGCACAAAAACTGCTTATATCTGGTCAAAAATGGTACATAAAAGTCGAATCTGTCTTAACAGACTACAAAGAACAACTCCAAGAATATAAAACCAAACAACCTGAAAAATTATTACAAGAGAGAACAGAAAATGATCCAGTTTTGAAAAGTTTGTCTCAGCAAACTCAACAATTCATTCGAGTTAAAAATAATCTAGAAATTTATCAGATACAACTTGAACAAGAAACCTTAGAAATAGAACAAGCGATCGCAGAAACTGAAGCAAAATTACCTCAAGAGCAATATGGTAAATTAAGCAGTTTTGTTCGTTCTCGCATAGAAGACAATAGCTACGAAAAACATTTGGGGTTAATGCACCAAATTAAAGAAGATATTTGGAAACTCAGTATAAGTCTATTACCCCCGAAAAGTGAAGCCGAATTTAAAACCAAATTAGAAAACCTCAAAAAAGTCTTTCCTAGGGGTTCAGCCCGCGTCTTTATCTACATTGATGATCTTGACCGCTGCCCCCCTCATCGTGTTGTCGAAGTTCTAGAAGCTGTCCAGCTTTTGGTTAAAACACCTCTCTTCATTGCTGTTCTTGCCATTGATGAGCGTTACATCACCCGTGCTTTAGAAAAGTATTATAAAGACGTACTGATTCCCAGAGGCAGTCCCTCTGGTATAGATTATCTGGAAAAAATTATTCAGATTCCTTACCGGGTACGTTCTATCGCTCACTCAGCATTATTCAATTACTTGGACAAGCAAATGGAAGTGGAGCGTAAACGTGAAGAAAACAAAGCTACCAGTAAAGAGACATCCACTAATAGCTCTCAAGGGACTGAAATAGGTGTTACTAAGACAACAAATAATGACAAATCAGTCTCTACTCAACCGGATCAAATAGCAAAGCTGACCCTGGACACACTCAAGTTTACTGAGACAGAATTTGATGAATTGCTAAAATGCTGTCAACAAATTGAACTCTCGCCCAGAAAAATTAAGCGATTAGTGAACATTTACAAGATATTCAGAATCAGTGAGTTTCACGCCAGCAAAATGGGAAAAAAAAGTGATGAACAAGCAAGAGTTATTTTGTCTGTTCTTGCCCTGTCAGCACGTTATCCTGATTTAATACGGGAAGTGTTTGAAAAATTAGACCTCGAGTTTGAGAAGTTCGAGACATTAAAGCAAGGTCTCAAGAGATTCAAAGAATTGGAGGAGAAAAATCAAACAGTTCAAGCAGAAGAAATAAAGAGCAAGGAGAAAGAGTTAAAGGACAATGAGAAAAAACTAAAAGAAATGAAAATACTTGATTTTTTTTCAGATCTTTCCCTGGAACCTGGTGATGCTTATTTGCAACGAGAATACAATAGACTTAACCTTGATGCGACAGCCTTACTGGAGGACGTAACGCTAACTCAATTTGATTTAGAAACCTTTAATTTGGTTCGTTCATTCCGCTTTTTTGGTGATATTGGCTACAGTCCGGAGGATTCCCAAAGAACAGTTCGTTCTCATCAAGGGTAGATATCAGGCGTTCACTTGACACCGATCTGAAAACATAAATTTCGCCGTCGGCACGGCGGGTCGAGGCTTAACCATATACCACTTCTCGCTTTCAGGGCTTTTTCTTAATTCTAACCTCCCTATAGTGATAAAAGAGCGTTATCGCTTTAAACAGCAGATCGTGGTGAACAGTTATCTCACCCTCTATCCAGCGATTCGAGTCCATCGAGGACGGCAATTAATCGGTCACTAACCCGTAATACCTCTCTAGCATCGTCAGCATTTCCTCCTCTAACTCGCTCAAGTAAGGTCGCTGTAGTTTCCCCAAGATTCCTAAGAAGGCGACGGCGGTATCTTCTAGATCGTCCCGTTCCCTCAGTCTCGATAGTCGATCTCGCGTAGCGAGCGCTTTGCGTTCGCATAATCGCCGCACCGTCTGACAGTCCCCTTCGGTGTAGCCCAACTCCTTGAGGTACTCGATTTTAACCAGATCGATCGCCCCATCGTGAAGTCGCAGATCGCAGGAGCGCGGGTGAACGGCAGTAACGATCGCCCAA
>NZ_JASJFB010000644.1:0-2798 GCF_030065455.1 Microcystis sp. M53602_WE12
GGAAATAGGACAAAATACATGGGAACAATTCGATTAATGCACGCCAAACTCCATCGAGTGCGCGTCAGCGAGGCTAACGTCGATTATGTCGGCAGTATCACTATCGATCGAGAATTGATTGAGCGGGTCGGCATTTTGCCGCTTGAAGAGGTGGATGTGGTCAATCTTAGCAATGGTAAGCGCTTTTCCACCTACGTTTTTCCGGGCCAAACTGGGGAAATTTGCCCCAACGGTGGTGCGGCGCTGCTCTGTCAACCCGGAGATATTTTGATTATCTATGCCTACGAACAACGTCCGAGGCAAGAAGTTCTCGAAAACGGTCATTTTGCCAAAGTTCTCGTCGCTGATGCTGAAAATCGCTGTCAGCAATTTTTTGAACAGAGCTTAATTCCCCGGGGTGATGGTCAGGGAGTGGAATTCTATAGCCAAGAATGCTGATTCTTGTCCTCAATTTGTTAACTTTCCCGTCATAATAAGAATAAGTAATGTAAATTTTCTTAGAATCAGCCCCCATGCGTGTAATTCTCATGACTGGTAAAGGAGGCGTGGGTAAAACCTCCGTCGCCGCCGCTACAGGACTCCGCTGCGCCGAACTTGGCTATAAAACGCTAGTTCTCAGCACCGATCCCGCTCACTCTCTCGCTGACAGTTTCGATCTCGAATTAGGTCACGATCCTCGTTTGGTACGTCCCCATCTTTGGGGGGCAGAATTAGACGCACTAATGGAATTGGAAGGCAACTGGGGCGCAGTAAAACGTTACATTACTCAGGTATTGCAAGCTAGGGGTTTAGATGGAGTGCAAGCGGAAGAATTAGCGATTTTACCCGGAATGGATGAGATTTTCGGCTTAGTTCGCATGAAACGCCATTACGATGAGGGTACTTATGATGTGTTGATTATCGATTCCGCACCTACGGGGACAGCTTTACGATTGCTGAGTTTGCCAGAAGTGGGCGGTTGGTACATGAGAAGATTTTACAAACCTTTACAGGGAATGTCGGTGGCATTGCGACCACTGGTGGAACCTTTTTTTCGACCGATCGCTGGTTTTTCCCTACCGGACAAGGAAGTTATGGATGCTCCCTACGAGTTTTATGAGCAGATTGAGGCCCTAGAAAAGGTTTTGACCGATAATACTCAAACCTCGGTCCGTTTGGTGACAAACCCCGAAAAAATGGTGATTAAGGAGTCTTTACGCGCCCATGCCTATCTAAGTCTCTATAATGTTTCCACCGATTTGATTATTGCTAATCGGATTATTCCCGACAAAGTAACCGATCCTTTCTTTGCTCGTTGGAAAGAAAATCAACAGGGTTATAAACAGGAAATTTACGATAATTTTCATCCTTTACCAGTTAAGGAAGTTCCTCTCTACTCCGAAGAAATGTGTGGTTTACCCGCTTTGGAAAGACTGAAAGAAACTCTTTTTGCTGGGGAAGATCCGACGAAGGTTTATTACCAAGAAAACACTATTCGGGTAGTTCAACAGGAAAATCATTACAGTCTGGAATTATATTTACCCGGCATACCCAAGGAACAAATACAGCTAAATAAAACTGGAGACGAGTTAAATATTCGCATCGGTAATCACCGTCGTAATTTAGTCTTACCCCAAGCTTTAGCAGCCCTGAAACCTTCCGGAGCAAAAATGGAAGATGATTACCTGAAAATCTCTTTTAGCAACGTGGTGAAAGTGTGATTTTCCTAGATTGGGTGGGGAAGTGGGGAGTGGGGAAGTGGGGAAGTGGGGAATTTCAACTAAAACCCTAAAACCCTAAAACCCCATCACCAGACAATTGACTTTTTCAACAAACCTTACCGATGATTTTCCCAGAAAAATCATCAGAGCCATCTTTTTTCTAACCATGCCAGGACACTTTCAACATCCGCCACTTTTTCTCCTTCAGGTACAGGTGGACGTTGTACCATGACCACGGTTATTCCCAACTCTCTAGCGGCGATAATTTTGGCGTAAGTGGCATCACCGCCGCTATTTTTACTCACGATCGCCCCAATCTTATATTCTTGTAAAAGAGAGCGCTCTGACTGCAAGGAAAAAGGCCCCCGTTCCAATAATAATTTTCCAACTGGCACGATGGCATCTGGTTCCGGAGGGTCAATCATCCGCATCAAAAACCAGATATTTTTTAGATGTGCATAACTTGCCAGTTCTTGCCGACCAATAGTGAGAAATATCCGCGGCGCTAACCCAGGTAAAATATTCGCCGCAGCTTGATTGTTTTCTACTTCAATCCAATTATCTCCAGATACTTTTTCCCAAGCTGGACGACTTAACATTAATCGAGGAATACCACAATCCGAGGCGGCTTGAGCGGCATTAAAGGAAATTTGCGCGGCAAAGGGATGGGTGGCATCAATTAAACAATCAATGCCTTCTTGCCGCAGATAATTGGCTAACCCAGTGGCACCACCAAACCCCCCCCGGCGAGAAGGAGTTGTGAGAGTAATCGGTTCTCTCGTGCGACCGGCAAAGGAAGCGATGGCATCTATACCCGGAATTGCCGCAATTTTAGCCGCTAATGCCGCCGCTTCCCCCGTTCCCCCTAAAATCAGCACTCTTTTATTTTTAGTCATCCAGCAATCGCCAAAAGGTTAACTAATTTTCCATCTTCCTATCTTGCCTTGCAAAGGAAAGATATTGGGTTCTTCGTTACTTGGTATGGTTCGATAGGGGGGCATAAATCGACTAAATCCTTATCTGGCAAGAGACTTAATTGATTAGTTCGCTCTAGAGCAAAAACAATTGACAAAAATCGCTAAATGCCTTTCTCTATAA
>NZ_JASJFB010000555.1:0-2747 GCF_030065455.1 Microcystis sp. M53602_WE12
AGGCACTCGCTCTATCCAACTGAGCTACGACCCCAATTTTTTCCCTAACCATGATAAGACATCCACGGCTAAACTGTTGATTGCCGTGGATTATTTAGGGTTTGCTGAATAAATCTAAAAACCTTTTTGGATAAGGCTTTTAGACTTTTTTGAACTCAAAAAGTGCCGACCATTGGAGTGATTGGGGGGAAAATTCCGGGAATTTTTCCCTGAAAATTAGGTAATTGACCACCTGAAAATGGGTAAAACCCCACACCCCACCTGCCCCCCCGATGTCGGGGGGGTTGGGGGGGCGACACCCTGCCCCTAGGAAAAGCTTTTTGCCGCAAACCCTATTTACTCCTCCTTACTAAAAACCCAGAGCTGATAACTGGTAACTGATCACTGATCACTGATTACTGACAGGCTGCGGTGGGTGTGGAGAAATTTAGTCATTTCCTCCACTGCTAGAGGGCCACTGATGCGATTGCCTTGCATTCTCTCGCAACCTAATTCTTGCAGGATTTCTAATTGTTGTTGGGTTTCTACTCCCTTGGCGATCACTATTAAGTTAAAACTTTTCGCTATCGCCAGCAATGACGAGATAAAACGGGTATCTTGGGGATTATTACTCAGGTTTTTCGTTAAAGATTGCTCTATTTTCAGTTTTTTCACGGAAAATTGACCGAGATAGGCGATCGACGCGTAACCGCTGCCAAAATCATCAAGGGTGATACTAATACCCAATTCCTGCAAATCCCCAAGAATTCGACCGGTTTCGCGGCTATTTTCTAGTAAACTTGTCTCGGTTATTTCCATCTCCAGAAAGAAAGGCCCGATTTTGCTTTCAGTCAAGACTTCTTTGAGGATGGTGAGCAACTGCGGATCCCGCAATTGGTGCGGGGACAGATTGATCGAGATGGGAGTGTATAATAATCCTCGCTGCTGCCATATTTGTGCTTGTTGACAGGCATTTTTCAGCACCCAACGATTAAGCTCAAGGATTAACTCGCTTTCTTGGATTAAGGGTAAGAAACGATTAGGAGCGATTAATCCGAATTGAGGGTGTAACCAGCGCAATAATACCTCTAACCCTTCCACTTGCCACTGAGTCATATTAACTTGCGGTTGATAGTAAAGAGCTAATTCATTATTTCTGATTGCCTGATAGAGAAAATATTCAACTTTAGAACTACGAGTATTTTTAGGGTGAACATTAACTGACTCTATCCTGGAGTTATTATTGATATTATTCTTGACCGCTACTAAATTTTCCTCCAGTTTCTGTAAAATTATTTTTCTGTCTGTGCCGACGGGGGGACAGATAACTGAACCTAAATTGAATCGCACGGCTAGGGAGTGATTTTCGATTTCGTAATTATTTTCTAGGGTTTCAATAATTCTTTGACTAACTTTTTCCAGATCATTAGCCTTATTAATTTGTGGCAGCAGGATAATAAATTCGTCCCCTCCCCAACGAGCGACTATATCCCCCGATCTCAAATTTTTTCTTAACCGTTCACTGACGATTTTTAATAGGTTATCTCCCAGTCGATAACCTAGTCGATTGTTGACATTTCTTAGCCGCTCTACATCCACTAATAACAGACCGAGCATTTGATTACTTTTCTGGGCATTATTAATAGCATTTGACAGATATTCATTAAAGATAGAACGGTTAGGCAAATTCGTGAGAATATCTAGGAAAGATTCCTCTTGAGTCCTGTTATCAAAACTAATGGTCTGGGATGGGGAATGATGGAGAATTAGGGTACTTTTTGTGTGGAGGTCATCCCGGCTATAATTTGCTTCATTTTCCGTCAGATCCACTCGTAGCTGTCCTGAACTTTTAACCGGTGCTTGCTCTATTTTTTCTTGACTGGCTATTAAATGAAAACTGGCGTTTATATCACAGCCAAAGTTAATTAAATCACCATCTTTTAATTCATGAACCAAGCATTTAGACCCATTGACATAAATACCATTATGACTTTTATTTCCCTCTAAATCACCATCAAGAATCCAATAGGAAAAATTTTGGCGATCAATACTCTTTTTAATTAAAGTCGCATGATAGCGAGATGCGTATTTGGAGCGAAGAACAATTTGATTATCGGACTTACGGCCGAGAGAATATTTCATGTCTTCTAGGGTAATTGTTCTTCTCCCTTGAGGATCTTCCACAATGAGGAGATAACGGGAATTGGATGAACCATTAATCATTTTTTCGATACCTCGACAAAATATAAGTTAATATGCTCCCTCAAAAAGTCATGGCTTATTCGTCTTTGACTTAATTTATTTTCTCAATCAAGTGTTGGGTGTGATTCGGAACAGTTACTTAACGGCAATTGCGTCACATCTTCTGGTTTCAAGGCCTGAGTAACCCAAAATCTTTGTACCTGTTCAAATTCTGTACTAGGCCGATTATAGTCGATAACATGGCTAAATGCTCGGTTTTTGATGGTAAAGATTGGATAAAGGTTCGCTCTTCAAGCTGTCGAGGGGATATTTATAAATATAACTTAAGAAGGAATAGCCAGCATCAAAATTATCTCAAACTAACTGTACCCCTAATTCCTTGGCTTAAAGCTGACCCCGCTTTTAGGGGGTCTTAACGAGTAATTTAGATAGGGCTTGCTGAATAAATCTAAAAACCTTGTTGGGTAAGACTTTTAGACTTTTTGTCAATCAAAAAGTACCAGTTGTGGGAGAGATAGGGGGAAAATTCTGGGACTTTTTCTCTGAAAATTAGGTAATTGACCAGA
>NZ_JASJFB010000574.1:0-1533 GCF_030065455.1 Microcystis sp. M53602_WE12
CTTATAGAGAAAGGCATTTAGCGATTTTTGTCAATTGTTTTTTATCTAGAGCGAACTAATCAATTAAGTCTCTTGCCAGATAAGGATTTAGTCGATTTATGCCCCCCTATCGAACCATAACAAGTAACGAAGAGCCGAAATTATGGCTCTTCTGGTTTCTGTGTGGAGGGAAGAAGAATAGGGATAATTTTATAGAAATATAGTCTTCAAAGCCTTGCCTAGCAAGACTCCTACGAATGATAATCAGTGCTTATCACACAAAGTAGAGAAGAGCCAAATTATTAAAGCCGAAACAGAAAGAGCAGGAAGATTTATTATCGCCTGTTCTCGACAAGGAAAACCTATCGGCGGAAGAAATGCTTGATGAATATAAAGCACAACAATCTTGTGAACGAGGATTTAGATTCATTAAAGACCCCTTATTTCTAGCAGATAGTGTCTTGGTGAAAACCCCAAAAAGGATAGAAACAATGGTTTTTTTAATGGGAATATGCTTATTAGTATATAGTCTGGGACAAAGAATGTTAAGAGGGGAACTACAAAGGAAAGGTGGAAAAGTCAAAAATAAACTTGGTAAAGCCACAGATAAACCAACTTTAAGATGGATATTTCAGATTTTACAGGGGATTCATTTAGTCAAGATTAATGCTCAAAGCCACATCAGTAATTTAACTGAGGAGATTCTTGATATTCTTGAATATTTTTCGATTTATTGCCAAAATTACTACCAAGTAAGTTGAGAATCAAATTGAGCAAATTCAGTTTAAGTCAATCCCAGAAAAAACTTTTTCCCCGAAAAGTGTCCAATAAATTAGGCCACTTTAGTTTAACCATGTCTAACTTGAGCGATCCTTGCTTCTGTCAAATTATTCTTGGTGAAGTCAGATGTAAAAATTCTCTAATGTCAACAAATTTTGTCGGTTCAATCAGTTTTTCTTGGTGGCGTTATTGCGACTTAATCATAAAGTGCGGAATGTGGGTTTTAATCTCTAGTGATATCCAATCCTGTAGGGTGCGTTACATTTCATTAACGCACCTTATTACTGTTTTGAATGCAGTTCCAAATTTTCAGTTGTTAAAAAGTATTTGTCAAATGATGATGAACTTTAACGAATCAAAGTAATAGTAATTCCCAGAGATAAACTGGTCCATACTTTGTCTGCTGTTAACACAGGTAAATTCAAGCGTTTACCTAAAGCAAGACAAGCACGATCTCCTAAGGATAATCCTGCACTTTTAGTTAAAACTCGAAATTTAGCTATAGTTATAGCATCTTCCTCATTGCAAGCAATAATTTCTAGACTATTTTGTAATAATCCTTCGCCAATTCAAAAATGAAACGCATCAACCTCAAGAGTTGACAAAGAAAGGCTCATCAGGTACTGTCTGATCATTAACAAAAACAAATCAGACCCAAAAACGAAGCCCCCAACATCTTAACATAGAACAAAGAAACTTGCTCTACCAACTTAGTCAGGAGGGAAATTTATCTCAACGGCAAATGGCCGTCTGGCTCGGATGTCATCAAAGCAC
>NZ_JASJFB010000545.1:0-7767 GCF_030065455.1 Microcystis sp. M53602_WE12
GACTCGACCGTTAGGTAGGGTTCTTTCTCCCCATTGCCGAATTCTCTCGGGGGACGCTAAACCGATTTTGACGTAATCAAATCTTTGATCTGTTGGAGTCTTCATTCTGAATTTTTTACTATGGGTAATGATTCTGGGATAAGCGATCGCTCTCGCGTTCTCGATGCCCCGATGACAACTATTGGGCAGAAACGACTATTAACTCAGTCACTTTTTCTTGGGGTCAAACTGGCCCGACCGAGTCCGGGACATTACATTATACAATTTTTCTAGTTCGATCGACCATTAAGTGATATTTTCCCAGATGGTGATGCTACCGTCGGCCGCAGCCGCTGCTAGGTGACAATAATCGGGGCTGAGAACTAAACTGGAGATCGGCGACGATCGCCCATTGTCGGTGCTGAGAGTTGCGATCGCCTGTTGAGAATTGGCTAACCAGATTTTAATCTCTCCGTCGGTTCCCCCGGTAAATAACCATTGACCTTCCTCTGCAAATACCAAGCTTGTCACCTGACCATTATGGGCATTGATCACCCGAATTGGCGCAAAATGACCGCTTTTCTCGGGGTCGTATTGCCAGATTTTCACTGTCCCATCCACACAACCGGCGGCAATAATCTGACCATCGGCAGCGATCGCCAGACTCTGCACCGAAGAAACGTTACCGGATAGGACGGCGATTTTTGCTCCCGATCCCAATTGCCAGAGGGTGACAGTGCCATCACCTCCAGCTGCGGCGATAAAATCTTGATTAGGAGCCACTGCTAGGGCATAAATTGCCCCCAGACTGTCATAGGAGCTAAATTCTTCGGTTTCCTGCTCTAAATTCCACTGTTTTAGGGTTTGATCGTAACTACCACTAACCAAAAAATGCCAACGGGGGGCAAAATCTAGGCCGTGAATCGAACCGAGATGACCGAGGAAAATTTGATTTAATTCCAGACTACTGCCATCGCCGGCTAAAGTCCATAATTTAACGGTTTGATCGAATCCTCCCGTCGCTAGATGATAATCGCCGTTTCCAGTCACTGCTAGGGCTAAAATGCCCTGATCGTGAGCTTCCACCGTATTAATCAGGGTTCCCCTCGCAAAATCCCAGATTTTTAGGGTACGATCCCAACTAACGCTAATTAAAAACTGTTGATCCTCGGTAATTGCGATCGCTGTAATCATTTCCCGATGGGCGGCCAGACGGCGATAATAGTGCCAATGGGGTATATCGACGGGGGGGGAAGTGGGAGTTAAATTAAGGGTAGGTAGGGTGATTTGTGGCTCATTTTCCGCTTTTGTGGCGGGAATATCCGCCGATTCTTCGTTAAGCGGCAAAATATCTCTGTGTAAGCGACTGTAGGATTTTTCCAGATGTTCGATGCGTTCCAGCAGCCCGTTACGGTTGATATATTGAATAATTTGATTGTGGGACTGTTCGAGGACGAGAATATTCTCCTCTAATTCTGCGATCTCGCGTAGCGAGCGCGTTGCGACCGCACGGGCGTTATCGCTGGCCACCGCAGGACTGAGGGACTGTATTTGTGCTGATAAAGCTTCTTTTTCTTCTTCCCACTGACTCTGTAAATCACCAGTCATTTCGGTTAAGCGTTGACGTTGCCTGGTTCTTTCTCGGAGACGATTGAGAATATTCAACCCGAAAGTCACTACCAGGAGGAACAAAGGCAAAAACTCCGCACCCATGGCGATAAGGGTAAGCAGGGTTAATCCTAGGGCGATATATTCCGCTAATTCTAGCCAATGGGGGCGATGGTCGGTCATTTTGCAGTTACCGGTAAAGGGATTTCAATGATCTCCTGATTTCAGACTCATGGTAACGCTAATTGCCGCCTTGGGATTGACTAAAATTAATTTTTAAGCAGGAGTTAAGACTTTTTTCTTAGTTTCTATCGGTGCGGTTAAAGCGGATTCTAAATCGGCCTTCCCTAGTCTTGCTTCCAAAATTTTCAGCACTTCTCGTCCAAAATCATCGGGATTTTGTCGCCATGCTTGCAGACAAACTTCGCCAAAGAATGACCCCAAAGGTTCGGGATTCCAGAGCAGTTTTTTGGCTGTCCAGGGCATTAAACTCATGGGATCGTAGTCGGGTTTAATAATTTCTTTTTTGAAGGCGTATTCTTCTAGATGGGTGTGGGGTTGTAGTCCGATAAAAAAGATGGCTGGTTCCACTTTATCGACTCCAAAAATATTTTCTAATTCCCGATGATAGGCGATAGTTTGACGAATAGTTTCCAGGGTTTCATCAATAACATTAAAGGAATAATTTACCGAAACCAGATCATTAAAACCGGCCGCTTTTAAGTCCCGACAATTTTGCAGAACTGTCCGCAAATTATAGCCCATCCGCATTTTGCGGACTAATTCCTGAGAACCACTGGTGATACCAATTTCAAAGTAGTTCATGCCTGTTTTTACCATTAAATCGCACAGTTTCGGAGTGAGATTATCGGCACGAATATAGGCAGCCCAACGGATATCTTTCATCCCAGAAGCGAGAATTTTTTCTAATAGTTCTTCCACGTCGTTGATAAATTTTCTGGTGGGGATAAATTGGGCATCGGTAAACCAGAAATTGCGAATGCCGCGGTCGTATAATTGGCGCATTTCCTTAACTACTTCATCCGCGGGATTAATGCGTACTTGTTTCCCTTCGACGACGGTATAGATGCAGTAGCAGCAGTTATGGGGACAGCCGCGCTTGGTTTGTACCCCGATATAAAAGTCGTTTTCTTGGAAATAGTAGGAAAATTCCGGCCAAATACTGGCGATATAGTCGTAGTTACAAGCGGATTTTTCTAAGGGGGTGGGGGATTCGTGGATTAAACGCGGCCGGGGTGTGGTTTCTCCGACGACATAACAACGTTCATCGCTAAAGTCCCGGCCGGAGAGGAATTTTTCTAGCAGGGTTTCCCCTTCTCCCACTGATACAATTGTTCCTGTGGGCAGTTTGGTTTTTAGTTGTTCATAGAAAACACTGACGGCACCACCCCCGACGATAACTCGCGCTTCGGGATGGTATTTTCTGGCCTGCTGCAACCCGCGGCGAATTAGTCCCTGATTGCGCCATAATTCGCCGTAGTAGGCGGTTGTCACCTTTAAACCTCCTAAAGCACCGCGCAGCTTGATTAGGGGGTTTTTAGCGTAGTAAAATTCAAAGGCGTTTTGCAGGGGATTACCACCGCGACCACCGACGGGGGCATATATTTGAATATCCCGCCAGGAGAATACTAGCAGGGTCGGCCGAAATTCGTCAACACAGCGATCGAGTGCCTGGTTAAAGTCTAAGGGGGGGACGGTGCCAAGGTCAAAAATCCTTTGTTCGATGTCGGGGAATAGTTTATGAACGTGGTCGGAAAGGTAAACGACACCGATGGGGAAAATGGGGTTACAGGGGAGTCTAACGTAGAGGATGCGTTGTGCTTGCGGTTGAGTCATGAGATTTCTGAAGGGGATGGAGACGCATTCTGAGTAATCTTAATATAACTTAACTTTGTCCGGCTTGTCTGGCAGTTATCAGTTATCAGTTATCAGTTATCAGTTATCAGTTATCAGTTATCAGATGTGAGTTTTTAGTTTACTGTTTACTGGTTACTGTTTACTGGTTACTGTTTACTGTTTACTGATCACTGGTTACTGGTTACTGATCACTGAATTAATCTCCCCAACGGAAGATAATCCCACCCCAAGTTAAACCGGCACCAAAGCCAGAAGAAGCAATAATATCACCTTTTTTGACCTTACCACTCCTGACAGCTTCATCGAGGGCTAGAGGAATCGAGGCCGCGGAGGTGTTGCCATACTCGCCGAGATTGCTGATCACTTTTTCGGGAGGCAGTTTTAGGCGATCGCTCACCGCGTCCATAATTCTTTGATTAGCTTGGTGCAGAACTAACCAATCGATGTCACTGGTGGTTAAATTAGCCCGATAGAGAGCTTTTTCGATGACCTCTGGCACTTTCGCCACAGCAAAACGATAGACTTCCCGTCCGTTCATCGTTAGAGGCTTATAGGCCCCTTTTTGAACCCTTACCCCCTCTTTAAGGGGCAATTCCTCCCCCTGATATGCGAGATTGAGAGAACTATTCTGGCTGCCGTCGCTATGGAGTTCAAAACCGAGAATGTTATCTTTTGTATCATTTGCTTGACAAAGAACCGCCCCTGCCCCATCACCAAAGAGGACACAGGTAGCGCGATCGTTCCAATCCACCCAACGGGAGAGAACATCGGCCCCGATAACCAAGACATTGCGGTAAGTATCAGTACGGATAAACTGGGTGGCGGTGACTAATGCCACCAGAAAACCCGAACAGGCGGCGGTGAGATCAAAAGCGATCGCCCGATTGGCCCCGATCTGACTTTGCACTTGGGCAGCGCTACCGAACAGATCATCGGGGGTAGAAGTAGCCAAAAGAATCAGATCGATGTCCCTAGGCGACACCTGAGCCATTTCCAGGGCCTTAATCGCCGCTTGGGCTGCTAATTGGCTCAAAGACACCGATCGATCCGCTAAATGGCGTTTACCGATGCCTGTACGACTTTTAATCCACTCATCGGAAGTCTCGACAATTTGGCTGAGTTCTTCATTACTAAGAAATTGCCCTGGTGTGGCCGATCCACAACCAGTAATGACGACTGCTGCCCCGAATCCGTTCAAAATATTCCCCCCCCTTTCAGTGATCGGTTATCAGTGATCAGTTATCAGTTATCAGTTATCAGTGGCAAGTGGCAAGTGGCAAGTGGCAAGTGGGGAAGTGGGGAAGTGGGGAAGTGGAGCATTTGGCTGAAATTTCCCTAAACCCCTAAACCCCTAAACCCCTAAACCCCTAAACCCCTATCTCCTGTCTCCTTTCTCCTGACTCCCGACGACCGACGGCTTCAAGATGGCTGACGGCTTAATCTTCACCGTTCACCGACAACTTTTTTAGTTGATGATGGTGGTCATTGTAGGCTTGAATGCGCTCAGAAACGCGATTATCGACGGCATTTTTCGCCTGTCGGATGGCGTTAAAAATCGAAGGCGCTTGGGAACTGCCGTGACTGATCACACAGACCCCATCGACTCCAAATAACAGCGCGCCACCGTGTTCTGCGTGATCCATGCGTTGTTTAATCTGTTTAAGATTGGGTTTAATTAAAGCCGTCCCGACTTTACCCTGTATCCCCCTAGGTAATTCCTCTTTGAGAATTTGTAGGATAACTCCTCCCACCGCTTCGGCAAATTTTAACAGGACATTACCGACAAAACCATCGCAGACGATCACATCGAATTGTCCCGATAGCACATCCCGGCCCTCAGCATTGCCGATAAAGGGAATTTGCTGGTTATTTTCCAATAATTCGTAGGTTTTTAGGGCGAGATCGTTACCTTTGCTGGGTTCTTCGCCGATATTGAGCAAACCGACTTTCGGTTCTTCAACCCCCATAACGTATTTACTGTAAATTGTCCCCATTAGGGCAAACTGCTCTAAATATTTGGGTTTACAGTCCACATTCGCCCCGACATCGAGGATAATCACCGATTTACCCGCCAACATCGTCGGCAGCACCGCACCGATCGCCGGGCGAGCGATTCCTTTTAAACGACCTAAACGCAGTAACGCCGCCGCCATGGCTGCCCCGGAGTGACCGGCGGCCACCACCGCGTCGGCGCGATTTTGTTTGACTAAATCCATGGCCACATTAATCGAGGCCGCCGGTTTGCGACGGATAGCGGTGATCGGCTCTTCGTCCATGGCCACCACTTCCTCTGCGTGGACGATCGTGAGATTCTTGGGACGGGGATGATGCTGGAAATAAGCCTCAATCCGTTCAGAATCGCCGACTAATAATACTTCTACATCTAATTCTTCGGAAGCTCGCATCGATCCCGCGATAATCTCGTTGGGAGCGTAGTCACCTCCCATCGCATCTACCGCGATTCTTGCCCGATTTAATGCCGTTTCTGCCATTGAGTCAGTGGGATAGAAATCTTTAATAAGTTGAGCGGCAGCTCTTGACAAAAGCTGGCCGATCGAGGATTAGTGTTTTCTGATCGAGCAATTGTTAAAAATTACCAATCATTTCTATACAATAAGGCATCATTGCGATTAAGGAAAAGATGTTCTCAGTTTTTAATTTGGCAGTTTTCGGCTTTCTCTTGGGTTGGCTGGGGGGGCAATCCCAACCGATCGCCAATATTCCCCTAATTTCTTGGCAAAATCAACCTATTTTCCACCTTCCCACCGCTCCCGATCCCCGGGTGGCGGCGATCGTGGCCGATTATCTGCAAGACTTGACTAAAAAAGGTTTAAACTCTAGTCAACAACGGGTCTTAATTGAGACGGAATGGGCTGATTTAGCTGATCATCAGGGTAATCTGCCTGCTTCGGGGGCCTCTTTAACTAAAATCGCCACTACTCTCGCCGCCGTGGAAACCTGGCCTCTCGATCATCGTTTTGCTACTCGTTTTTACAGCACGGGAGAGGTAAAAAACGGGGTGTTAGAGGGAGATTTAATTATTGAAGGGCAAGGGGATCCTCTGTTTGTCTGGGAAGAAGCGATCGCAGTGGGCAATGGCCTCGATCAATTAGGCATCCGTCAGGTCAAAGGCGATCTGATCGTTACGGGTAAATTCGCCATGAATTTTCAAACCGATCCCCTCAAAGCGGGAGAATCGCTGAAAATTGGGCTTGATCAATCGAAATGGTCAAAAGAAACCCAAAAAGCTTTTCAGAGCCTTCCTAGCGGCACACAAGCCCCACAGGTGAAGATTTTGGGCATGGTTCGAGCCAGTCAAATTCGCCCCGAAAATGCCCGATTATTATTGCGTCATCAGTCCTTAACTTTAACGGAACTGTTGCGTCAGATGAATATTTATAGTAACAACGTCATGTCAGAAATGTTAGCGGAGCTGCTCGGTGGTCCGGCGGCAGTGGACGCAATTAATACTAAAATTACCGGGGTAGGAGCGGAGGAAATTCAATTAATTAATGGTTCGGGATTGGGGGTAGAAAATCGCTTGTCTCCCCGGGCAGTTATTGAGATTCTTCAAGCATTGGATCGCAAATTAGCCAATCAACCGATCAAAGTCGCTGATTTATTTCCGGTGGGAGGACGCGATACCAAAGGAACTATGCAGTGGCGGGCTATTCCGAAAGGAGTGATGATTAAAACTGGAACTTTAGCCCAAGTTAGCGCCTTAGCCGGAGAAATTCCCACCCAAGAAAGGGGTAAAGTTTGGTTTGTAATTATGAATGCTGGTAGTAGCAATATCGAGGGATTCAGAAATCAGCAGGATCGGGTGTTACAAGCTTTAGATCAACACTGGCAAATTCTCCCGGAAGCCACTAAAGGATCGATTTCTGAAAGAGCCTTTCTAGGTGATCCCAGTCGGGTAAGTCAGGGTTTCTAAGGGGTTGATATCAACTTGACAATCAAATTTAGTTTGGTGGTGAGGAACTTTAGCAAGGTCTTATATTCACTTTTGTCGATAAGCTGACTACTTTTCTGCCATTTTCTCCTTGTCTTTGCTGCCAATCGGTAAACAAATCATAGTGACAAAATTTTGCCAGTTTTTCCCGAAATTGAGCAAAGGATGTGATGTGTGGTTAAACGGGGTGCATCTCACCTTTGCAGAAATACCGACAATCAGCAATTATCAGTGACTCTTAAAATAATTAGGGTCTGCTGAATAAATCTAAAAACCTTGTTGGATAAGACTTTTGGACTTTTTTCCCCTCAAAAAGTGCCAGCCATTGCGGGGATCGGGGGGAAAATTGC
>NZ_JASJFB010000866.1:0-3950 GCF_030065455.1 Microcystis sp. M53602_WE12
CTCCGGCCAGTATTGGTAGAGAAGCAGATGAATGAGCAATTGTAGGAGATAACTATCTACTTTATGTCTCTGTTCATTCCCCAGCGCTTCGATTTCTTCTTCGAGATGTTCCCAATCTAATACATCTGTCTGTCTTTGTCGCAGTTGTTTGGCCGTTTCTTCTAACCAAGCAAGATAGTCTTGTTCGTATAAGTCTTTAGTTGTCATACCCTATCCTGTTTAGTGCTGGTCAGGTATTAGGTTTTTATTTTCTTGACGCTTATCTAACCTAAAAAAAGAGGGTTCGCAGGCAGGCACGGATTCCCATTCTATATATAAGTATCTGTCAAGTGCGGGGATTTGTCAAGGATTTTTTTGAAAAAATCTGCCAGAATTTGGCCGGTAGGATAAGAGATTGTTTCACCTTTGCCTGTGGGCTACAATAAGCAGATGAGCAAGAGGATAGGATTACAGGGGTTTTGACAATGCGGTTACTACGGGTTCAAGTTCCTGACTTTCGAGTGTTAAAGAATATTGATCTTAGTTTCGAGAAAGACTTTTTTCCCCAGATATTCCCTATCGGTAGTCAAAATGGCGGTGGCAAAAGTACCCTTCTACAATTAATTTTTATCCTGCTTCATTGTTCTGGTGATCCAGAAAAGATAGAATATGTGGTAAATTTACTCCATCGATGTCAACTAGAAGATGAGTTAGAGCAGAAAACCCTGGCTATTTTTGAAATTCTAACCGACAATCGGGAAGAAGTAAAACTAGATTTTTTTATTTGCAGAGATGCTTATGTAAAAGACTTGGTATCTAATCTTGACGGACAAAAAGAAGATTTGGATACTGTTAACGTTGATGATTTAAAAAAATTACAGGACATTAAACAAAAAATCAAAAAGCTAAATGGCCAACGTGAAAGACTCAAAAATATTCAAGAAAAACTTACAACATTGAAGCTAGAAGATGAAACAGAAAGAAACAAATTAATTCGACATTTATTTACCCCAGAAGAACTCAATTTTTTATTTGATTTAGACATAATATCAACAATAGATATATACTTAGATGAATATCCAGCAAATTTTTTAGAGGTAATAATAAATTCTATTCAAGATAAACTGGGAATGACGAATGCTCAAATATACATTGATGCTCCTCAATCTCAAACATTACTTCAGCAAACAAAAATAATTAAAAATATTTTAGGAATAAATAGCTTAATATATCTTTGTCAAGCCAATAACCAGAAGAATCAAGAGATATTTTTGTTGTGTAAATTTATTCAAGCAACCCAAGAAGAATTTCAATTATTCATGAAAGAATTATCCTCAAAAATATTTTTAGCCGCACCTTCAACGCAAGTTTTTATCTTTTTACCTAAAGCTACTAACAAGAGTCTTTTTCAGATAAATCAAGGGAATCCAGACTCTAGTAACTATTATTTAGCCATGGCAGATATTAAAAAGAAACTTAGCAACTTATTTACCTACGATTTTCTGCCAGTTGAGCTATTGATTAATTACTTTATCATGGCTCGTGATCAAGATTTTGCCCAAGCTATAGAAACTGGTGAATATGGAAATAATTATCAACTAATACGGCAAAACTTAAATTCAATTTTATCCGACAAAGAAATTAATTTAGATAAAGATATATCGGGGATTACCTTTAAATTCAAAGGAGACACAAACGGAGAAGAATTATATCCAGAGGATTTGAGTCATGGGGAACTGAAGCGATTAAGTATCTATCTGTGGCTAAAGTATCGTAGGATAAAAGATGCGATTGTCTTGATGGATGAAATTGAGATTGCTCTCCATCCCGACTGGCAATATAAAATTATTGAGGACTTGCAGGAATGGGAACCTAGCAATCAATATATCTTAGCCACTCATTCCTATGAACTCTGTCAAGCTTTAACTCCCGCTCATGTTAAAGAGATAGAACCAAAACTATTGAAATAAAGATGGAGAAACTAACCCATGAGTCTTAAGGAAACGGAACTTTTAGAACATTGTCAATTTATTCTGGCAAACTGTCAAATTCGTAATAAATTTGTCATCCTCTGTGAAGGGGAAATCAAAAAAAATGCCGGCAGGTTATCTCCTCAATCCTATCGAGCTATGGCAGATTTTCCCGATGCTAATTTTTATAAAGCTTGTCTTCCTAGGGATTGGAGACAAAAGATACCGACTTTTTTTAACTGTGGTGATAGAAATGATGTTTTAAATACTTACTTTAATCTTTTGCGTTTGCATCAAGAGAACCCAGAAGCTTCTTATTTAAATCCCCAGCAACTGTTCGCTATCGTCGATTTAGACTTACAAAATAAACGTTTAGATGATTCCTATCCATTTAAGGATTTAGAGCAAATTTTTGAGGACTTATATAAAAAATCACTGATTAAAGTCAATCGGGTTGGACAGCATAGAATTTGGGTGACGGGATTGATTCATAAAGAGTGCTATTTTATTTTTCCCGATACTCATATTCAATCAATTCTTAGCGAACATTCGGCTGTTTATCAAAATTCCGCTGCTAGGCTAGAAAATATTTATCTTGATATGGCAGATAAAATTAAGGATGATGCCGATTTAAAAAATAATTTTTCCAGAGTTAAAGGGAGAATTTCTCATTGTCAAAACCTAGAACTATCGGAAGTGGAGAAATTACAGCTATCTTGGCAAAAACAATATCAAGTTAGCCACGACAATAGCCAATCGGAATTAGTGCTGGCTCTGTTGACTATCAAAAAAGCGAAGCAATATTGGTTACAAGTTGAACCTCCAGAGGACCATACATCACCCCCAGAAAGATATAGAGAACAACTGGCACTACAAATAGGAAGATTTTATGCTCACAATAGCGATAATCCAAGCTGCCATATTTCCCATCTCCTAAAACTGCTGAAGCTAGAACTCAACCCCAGGGAGCAGGAATAAATTTAATCGCATTATTTGACCTAAAAAAAGAGGGTTTGTAGGAAGGTACGGATTCCCATTCTATATATAAGTATCTGTCAAGGGCGGGGATTTGTCAAGGGTTTTTTATTGAGATTTTGTTAATCATCTCGAATACCGTGCATCATGGATTAGTAAACGCTCCGAAAGATTGGCAATATTCCAGTTTTCACCGTTATGTTGAAGAAGGAATTTATGATCAGATGTGGGGAGTTTCAGAAAAGCTGATCTTTGATAGTGATATTGGTATGGAATAAAATGTAGAAGTGAAACCCAAAAAATTAAGGTAAGAAATAAAGGCAATGTTGGGTTTCGTTACCTCAACCCAACCTACAGATCGGCGCTCGCACTACAGGATCAGCGATCACCTTTATCGAGAAGAAATAGCTACCTGCACATTCGGAGAAAAATTCTCGATTTTTCGAGAAGCATTAAGAATTTCAATCCCGATTACATTACCTGCTTGATCATAGTCAAGAATAACCCCCGGACTGATTGCCTCACTTTCTTCTACGGGTGTGTCATGCCAGGTAATTGTTAAAACGTCAACTTCAGCATCATATTTAGCTTTCATTTGATAGCTGCCTATATTTTTTAAGTTTACTGGTAACATATAGTGTAACAATTTTTTGAGGCTCAACTAAGTCATTAATGTAAATTCTCAGAAGATAAGTTTGATTGTTAATGGTGACAAACGTACCTTGATAAACTTTGAGTCCATCTTCTTCTAAAATTTGCTCAGGATTATTGAGGATGTCCTGCAATATTTTTAAAGAGATTTGGCGTTGAATAATTTTTTCTTCGGCATGGTGACTTAAAATAAAGTTCACGAGGATTTCGGAGTATTTTTTTGTAAGGGATTAGGGTTCTTCGGTTTGTCTTATGCAATGGACGGGGTTATAAGGAATGAAACCTTTATAGAGACAGACATTGCCGCAATTTTTGTCAATTGTTTGCGATCTGGAGCGAACTAATCAATTAAATCTCTTGCCAGATAAGGATTGA
>NZ_JASJFB010000031.1:0-12136 GCF_030065455.1 Microcystis sp. M53602_WE12
GTGGTCGAGGGAATCAACAATAAACTTAAACTAATAAAACGGAGAGGCTATGGCTTGAGAAACTTTCGGAATTTTTGGGTTAGAAGTATGTTATCTTGGCATCTTGTATGTTGATTTAGCATAAAGGGTAACGAAGAGCCGATAAACAAAACCTCCTGATATAGCATTTCCAAAACCTGCCAACTGAAGTGAAACAAATCTTCCTAAAACTTCCACTAGAAGCCTACGTTACCCGTGACGCTTTTTTGCAACCCTCCAAAAACCCAAGAGACCAAATCCCAATAGTCCGCCGATAGCTCTTGGCTCGGGAATATTCGGGTTATTCGGGTTATTCTTCGCATTACCGAATCGCAAATCGTCAAAGCCCAGAATGTCGTCGGTGCCGTTGAACGTGATGCTGGAAATCTGGTTCCCAAAATCGATGAAGCCGAAGAATGCGCCGCCCCCATTAATGGCAGGCGGCATATTGAGCGTTGTAGTAACGGATGATCCATCCGTGTACACGATGGTTTGCTGCGGTACGAGATTCGTTTGCAAGCCATTTACATAGAAGCCAAACGAATCCACTGGGTTGGTGAAGCTGAATGTCACCGAACCACCTACGAGAAGCCTGAAGAAAGCACCGCCAGGGGTAGTATTGAACCCGCATAACGCACCGCAGCCCGAGTTGTTGGTTGTGCTGCCGCCGGTAATGGTCACGTTGGGGGGCAACGCTGACTCAAAGTCAACGATGGAAATGGCACCAGCCACAGAATCAAAAGCCGCAGCCGCCGCAAGGGAATTAACCATCTGTGCCAGCGAACTGACGTTGTTGTCCGACCCTGAGTAAACGACGGGTGCTGCTTGCGCTGGTATGCAGGTCTCTATACCAGCTATAACGCCAAATACGGCAGCGGCAGAAGTCAAAGTCTTTGTGATACTGTTGTCGTTCACTTTTATTTACCTCAATCAGATAACATAGCGGTTTTCATAGAAGCGAGTCTCCACCGATGGACCCCAACAGACAACACCTGTTGCCGGGGGAATCTATTTTTAGAATGATTTTAATAACACCAAAGGGAGATAGCAGAAGCATACACACTCCCCCCCCCACAACTGTATCAAAAGCTACAATTTAATAAATCTTTATATTTCTCTCCCTAGCTTAGGGGTTGACAGAGCAGGGAGTCTCAGGTGTTTTCCTCTGTTTTACTGCTTCTCAGGTGAACTATCGTCTTCCTTGAGTTATTGTGGCGCGGTCTGTCGGATTCGTCTTTGCGTTCATCTCTGTCTCGAAGTTGTTGAAGCAGATTCTCTATTTTGTTATAATTAGTGTCATTCGTTCGGTTTTGGGAGGGAAAAATATTCCGACACTTGCACAACTCTTACAATGTTATACCCTATCTTGTTGGGCAACAAGGTTTTATTTACCAATTAACTTAATAAGATTGGATGAGCGTACTAAAAATATTTTCATGTTAATTGGTGAAGGTATTGAGATTGAAATTAAACCTAATGGACAATGGATAAAATGAATCAAAAACCTAATTTTAAAACTATGACCTCTCAAGAATTAAAAAGTTATGTATTATCTCATCGTGAGGATGACGAGGCTTTTTATGCTTATGTAGATAAGGTAAATGAAAGAAAAGATCGAGTAGTTTATCCACCTTTAAACTCCTTAGAAGATCTGGAAAAATATCCCGAAGTTATTGAACAAATGCGTCAAGATTCCCGTCATAATTTTCAGCAAAATGAGTTAACTTAGATACAGTGCGATCGCACTCTCTCGCAGTCAGGTCAAGCAATAGCCCAACCCAAGACAGAAGGAGGATAACAGCACAGCACACACCCCCCACAACTGTATCAAAAGCTACAATTTATAAATCTTTACATTTCTCTCCCTGGCAGCTATCCACCATGAAACCCATCCTCAACGCCCAGATGATTTCGGAAGTTAGAGGACAACCAGAATCACGACCAATATCAACGGACGGGACTCAACTGCCCCAGTTCAACGCTCACTGCATCAAAGCGATTGTCCCCAGGGCGATAGGAGAGAATTTCCAAGCCAATCGGCTCGCCACTGGTGGAATCCTTAATCAAAATCACCCCATCCCCCAGTTCAGTACAAATCTGCTCCTTTCTGGGTTGCTGCCAGAAGACAGTCAGTAATTCCGTTTCCGGTTCATAGAAAACTTTTACTTGAGCCATAGCATTTCCCCTTCTTTAATCCCATCGGTTTGGTAGGCAGTAATCAAGAACCCATCTCCATTTAAACGCCGAGCCACTGCCACAACCCAACGTTTTTCCTGTCGCTGGCGATAAAATAGCAGCACCCCAGCATCGTGGCTACTGCGTCGAATTTCATCTGGTGAAGCTAGGGTAAGGGTCACTAATTCCTCCAACTCCTCAAGGTCAGGATGTTTGCCCATTAGCCTCTGCCAATAACCTTCTGAAGTTCTAACTGTAAATCCCAAAGGGGTAACAACTTCAAATTTCATTCCCAATCATGGATAGGATTCTCGTTTCGGTGTTCGATAAATATAGTGGTCGTGTTGCCGATGCTCAATCTTCAATTCCTGAATCTACAAGACAATTGGCAATGAGTTGGTCAAATTGCTCCCAATCTTCACTATCCCATGATGAATTATCATTTGATGTAGTATTTTGAGCGGATTCGATAAAGGTAATAATAACCGATTCTCCATACAACCACACATACTATCCCCCGTAACTGTATTTTAAGCTACAATTTAATAAATCTTTACATTCCTCCCTTCAGATTTTGGGGTTTTTGGGGAGTTCAAGAGCTTGGACTTGTACAACTTTATTGTACAAGTCTCCAAAGACCAAGCAAATTAGCGCTAAAAGCTCAAGGATTACAACTTTTCTCCCGTCGATCCTAGACATCAACCTAAAAGTCGGCACTTAAAGGGGTACGGGGGAAAGGAATCACATCGCGAATATTGGTCATTCCCGTCATGAATTGTACCAGACGCTCGAATCCTAAACCAAAACCAGCGTGGGGAACGGAACCGTAGCGACGCAGATCTAAATACCACCACAAATCATCGGGATTCATTCCCTGTTCCTGCATTCTTTGGATTAATACATCTAATCGTTCTTCCCGTTGGGAACCGCCGATAATTTCGCCGATCTTGGGTGCTAAAATATCCATAGCGGAAACGGTTTTATTACTGTCATCTAGACGCATATAAAAAGCTTTGATTGTCTTGGGATAATTGGTGACAATCACGGGTTTTTTAAATAGTTCTTCCGCTAGATAACGTTCGTGTTCTGACTGTAGATCTACGCCCCATTCTACCGGAAACTCGAACTGACGATCAGCTTTTTCTAATAACTCGATCGCTTCGCTGTAGGTAATCCGGCCAAACTCACTATTAACGATATTCTCGGCCGTACTTAACACCGTTTTATCGATACGTTCGTTAAAAAACTGCAAATCTTCGGGACAATTTTCTAAAACGAATTTAAAGATATATTTCAGAAAAGCTTCCGCTAAATCCTGATCTCCTTCC
Source organism: Microcystis sp. M53602_WE12 (assembly GCF_030065455.1). Taxonomy (NCBI): domain Bacteria; kingdom Bacillati; phylum Cyanobacteriota; class Cyanophyceae; order Chroococcales; family Microcystaceae; genus Microcystis; species Microcystis sp. M53602_WE12. The sequence continues at coordinate 3,522 of NZ_JASJFB010000031.1, forward strand.
AAGTCACAAAAAGCCATTTCCGGTTCCACCATCCAAAACTCGGCCAGATGACGGGAAGTATTAGAATTTTCAGCGCGAAAAGTCGGGCCAAAAGTGTAAACATTAGATAAAGCCATGGCCATTACTTCCGCTTGTAATTGTCCACTGACGGTTAAATAGGCCCGTTTACCAAAGAAATCCTCGGCAAAATTGGCGGGTTTTTTTAAATCTAAACTGGTGACAGTAAATAATTCTCCCGCACCTTCGCAGTCGTTAGCGGTAATAATGGGAGTATGTACCCAAATAAAGCCCTTTTCTTGGAAAAAAGTGTGTATAGCGGTGGCGCAAGCGTTTCTAACCCGCATTACTGCTCCTAGGGTGTTGGTTCTTGCTCGCAGATGGGCAATAGTTCTTAGGAATTCAAAGGAATGACGTTTCTTTTGTAGGGGATAATCCGGGGGACAGTCACCATAAAGGGTGATTTCGGCCGCTTTTAACTCGATATTTTGCCCTTTACCCGGGGAAAGAACCAAATTTCCCGAAACAGCGATCGCTGTTTCCGTACTAATTGTCTTTAGTACATTTTCATAATCGGGTAAAGTCGGTTCGAGGATAACTTGTAAGTTGGCTAGGGATGAGCCATCATTAACTTCCAGGAAAGTAAATTCTTTTAATTCTCGTTTTGTTCTCACCCAACCCTGCACGGTGACGGATTGATCCGGTTGTCCTGTTTGAAAGATTTCCTTGATTCTGCTAGTCATTGCTTATCCCTATGTTAAGTGGCTGAGTGGAATTAAATATAAGATGAACGTAGGTTGGGTTGAAGCATGAAACCCAACGCCAGATTATGTTACGCTACCGCTAACCCATCCTACAAATAATTGTGTCTCCCTACTTAGAACCAAAGAGTATTTTAGAATAGAAAGTCCAGATCAGGCTAAAATCAATCTCGAACAGGTGTCATGCTTCTGGTGGAAAAATTATTAAGTAAGCCCAAAAGCCGTAAATTAGCGATTTTTTTGGCTTTTATCGGCAGCATTCTCGCTTTACCCTTTCCTATCGCCGGTATTCATAAATTCTATCTCGGTCAACCTCTCTGGGGAATTATTTATCTTCTGCTCTGGCAAACTCCGATTCCCCGGGTGGCTTGCGCGATCGATGCAGTGTGGTATTTAATCCAAGATAACCAATTTTTGGCTAACTATTTTCCCACTGCCACCGCTGCTGCCACTGTCCCCAGTTTAGAGCCTAAACAAGTAGAGGCGATCGGGGCAGCTTTAAGGGAATTAGAGCGCCTCCGGCAAGAAGGATTAATTTCTGAGTACGAATTTGAAGAAAAACGGCGACAACTACTATAATGACACCGCAAAACTGGTTAGGGCGCACTTTTAACCCTTTAAAAGCCAAAATTAGCAATGATCCCTATTATCGCTTTCGTTCCCTCGATGAGATCGCTATGGCGGCGCAATTGGGCATTAAAATTAATGTCAGTCAAGCGGGTGTGGATGATTGGCTGCGATTGCCGGGGATATCCATCCATCAAGCGCGAATGTTGGTGGAATTGTCGGGTATGGGGGTAGAATTGCTTTGTCTCGAAGATCTAGCGGCTGCTTTGAGTGTTCCTGTGGCTAGATTGAAAGCTTGGGAGCCGATTCTAGAATTTGCCTATTATAGTCGGGAAAGTCACCTCGCACCCCCTAAAATCAATCCTAACACCGCTTCGATCGAGCAGTTAACCACCTTACCCCTGATCAGCGATAATTTGGCAGCTGCCATTATTAAAAACAGGGAAGAACAGGGATTATTTAAGAATATTGTGGATTTTAAAGGGCGTTTATCCCTAGACGCTCAGGAAATCTCCCAATTAATGCACTTTTTCCAGTTTTAATCCCAAATACTCAGAACAGGAGACAGGAGACAGGAGACAGGAGACAGGAGACAGGAGATAGGAGTCAGGAGATAGGAGTCAGGAGTCAGGAGATAGGAGATAGGAGACAGAAGATTAGTTTTATTTATTCTCCCCACACCCCACACCCCACACCCCACACCCCACACCCCACACCCCACACCCTACACCCCACCAACAAACTTTTCTAAATGTCTTCAGATTCCTCGCCATCATTAGGGGGAACTAGGGCCACCGCAGCGATCGCATCGTCCTCATCGAGTTTTTGTACCCGGATGCCTCCGGCCGATCGCGATTGAGGAGTAATAGCATCGACGGATTGACGGATGATAATACCCCGTGCGGTGATAATCATAAATTCCTCGTGGGGGTTAACAACGTGCAGAGCCGCTAATTTATCGTTCTTTTTGCGGAATTTAATCACTCTGACTCCTAATCCCGCCCGATTTTGCAGACGTAGGAGGGTAACGGGAACCCGTTTTCCTAGTCCTGCCATGGTAATCGCTAACACCCAGGGGCCATTATTAGCCACTTCGGGGTTAATTTCTTCGCTTTCGTCCTCGGTTTCTTCTTCGTTAGATTCAGCGATTTGGGCGACAATTTGACTAGGCAGGATGTCCATACTAATTAATTCGTCACCTGAGCGCAATTTCATCGATTTTACGCCTTTAGTTGCCCTTCCCAGGGAGCGCAATTGTTGACTATCGGCCTTAAAATGAATTGCCATCCCCTGACGAGAACCGATAATGACGCTATCTTCCTCTTTAGCCAAGCGAACCCAACGTAGTTGATCACCGTCTTCGAGAGAAATGGCGATTAAACCGTTCGATCGAATATTACTAAAGGCAGCGAGGGCGGTTTTCTTGATAAATCCCTTTTGTGTGAGCATAATCAGGTAATTATCCTCGCTGAACTCGCTGACTGCCACCACCGAGGTGATTTTCTCCCCTTTGGGAATCTCTAACAGTTGCACGATGGGAACGCCGCGAGCGGTACGGGAACCGGTGGGGATATGATAGGCGTTGAGACTATAGACAACCCCGCGATCGGTGAAAAAGAGGACGCTATCGTGATCGCGGCAGGTGATAAAGTGATCGATGCCGTCGTCTTCTTTCATTTTTGCGCCAGCTTTGCCCCTTGTCGCCCGATTTTGGGACTCAAAGGTATTAACGGGCATTCTTTTGATGTAACCCTGTTCGGTGACGAGAATTAAGGCTTGTTCGTTGGCAATCAGGTCAGTTTCGGCGATTTCTCCTTCCCGTTGTTCAATATGACTGCGACGGGGGGTAGCGTGAATCGTTTTGATCTGTTGCAGTTCTTCCTCGATAATGCTGTCGATCCGTTCTTTTCTGGCTAAAATATCCTGAAGATCGCCGATTTTTGCCAGTAATTCCCCGTGTTCTTGCTGAATTTTCTCCGATTCTAGGGCGGTTAACCGTCGCAGCTGCATTTGTAGGATTGCGTCCGCTTGCACCTCTGAGAGGCCAAAATTCTGCACTAATCCCTCTTTTGCACTAGCTGTGTCGGCAGCACTGCGAATCAGGGCAATGACTGCATCGAGACTAGCGAGGGCAATTAGTAAACCCTGAAGGATATGATCCCTTTCCTCGGCCTTGCGGAGTTCATAACGGGTACGACGGGTGATCACTTCTACCCGAAAATCGAGGAAAACGCGGAGAAACTCCCTTAAAGTCAGTAATCTCGGTTCGTTATCGACTAATGCCAACATATTCGCCCCAAAATTCGACTGGAGGGGCGTTTGTTTATAAAGATTGTTGAGGACGACGCGAGGATAGGCATCTCGTTTGAGTTCGATCACTACCCGGATGCCGTCGCGATCGCTTTCGTCCCGCACATCGGAAATACCGTCTATTTTGCGATCATTGACCAAATCGGCGATTTTTTCGATTAATGCCGCTTTATTGGTTTGATAGGGCAGTTCGGTGATGATAATAGCATCTCGATCGGGTCTTCCCCTTTGTTCGATGGTTTCAAAGGAGGCGACTCCCCGCAGGGTAATGGAACCCCGGCCGGTGGTGTAAGCTTCCTGAATGCCGTCTCTGCCAAGGATATGCCCCCCGGTGGGAAAGTCCGGCCCTGGGATATAACGCTGTAATTCCGTATCGGTGAGATCCGGGTTATGGATGAGGGCAACGGTTCCATCGATAATCTCGGCCAGGTTGTGGGGGGGAATATTGGTGGCCATACCGACGGCGATCCCCGATGAGCCATTAATTAGCAGTTGTGGGACTCTAGAGGGCAAAACCACGGGTTCCTGTTGGGAACCATCGAAGTTATCGGCAAAATCGACGGTTTCTGACTCGATATCCTGTAGTAGGGCGTTGGTGGCCAGGGTGTGCAGACGACACTCGGTATAACGCATGGCTGCCGGGGGATCGTTATCGATCGATCCGAAGTTACCATGACCGTTAATCAGGGGATCGCGCATGGAGAAATCCTGGGCCATGCGGACGAGGGCATCGTAAACAGCAGTATCCCCGTGGGGGTGGTATTTTCCTAATACTTCCCCGACGACTCTAGCGCATTTCCGGAAGGGGCGATCGGGGGTTAATCCTAGTTCGTACATCGCATAAAGAATGCGCCGGTGTACGGGTTTCAGTCCGTCCCTAGCGTCGGGCAAGGCGCGCCCAACGATGACGCTCATGGCGTATTCTAGGTAGGAACGGGACATTTCATTGCTTAAGTCTGTGGGGACGACATGATCCTGGGCGGCGGTCATAGGGGGGTTAACTCCAATAACAAGGCAAAAAAAGCGTTTTTGTGAGTAAATTCGCTAAAAATCGGGTTTTTACCCTTTTGATGTGCAAAATATGCCCATTTGTACGACTATTTTACCATAAAATCCCTCTTTTTTGGGGTTTGAGGCGGCACTCAAACTTTTGCCGAAAGTCTCTTCCCTCATTCCGGCCCGATCTTGACACTCTGTGGACTATCTGTCACAATATTGTCATGTAGGCCATTTGTTCTTAAAGTAATGGATTTGCAATTGTCATTATTTCCAGATAATCAACCAAGTCAGGCGGTAAGCAAACAGAAAAAAGCCAAGTTAGGTCGTTACGAAAGAATTCAGCGCGAACTAGCAACGGTAAAGCGTGATCCCTATCAAGTCCTAGTCGATGTTAACGTTCCGCTTAAGCCTCTCAATAGCTATAATTTTATCGATCTATTCTCCGGTGCGGGCGGTATAACCCAAGGTTTATTGCAAGCAGGTTTTAACCCTGTAGCCAGTGCAGAAATTAGCCCGATCGCCTCAGCAACCCATCAAAAGAATTTTCCCAATTGTCATCATTTTTGTGGTGATATACATGATTTTAATACTCAAGAATGGTTGGCCAAAATTGGCAATCCATTCATTCATCTTGTGGTGGGCGGACCACCATGTCAAGGATTTTCTGTTGCTGGAAAACGAGATGCTAATGATCCGAGGAATCATCTCTTTCAAGAATTTATCCGCCTTGTTTCTGAAATACAGCCTTGGTACGTTGTCATGGAGAATGTACCCGGTATTCTAACAATAAAAAAAGGAGAAATTAAGCAAAATATTCTGGAAGCTTTTCAAAGTATTGGCTATGGAAATATTTCAATAGCAATTCTTGAATCTGCCGCCTATGGCGTTCCTCAAATAAGACCAAGAGCTATTTTCATAGCTAATAGATTTGGGCTGCCAAATCCTTATCCAAGTCCTCAATTAGTACCGGAGAAATACCAACCGATTGAAGCCGCTATCTGCGATTTACCTGCTTATGAACCTCTTCCCAGTATCAATCACGAATGGACTCGTCACTCCCCCGAATATATGGCCAGAATAGCTCAAGTTCCTCCCGGGGGTTCCTTATATGAAAGTTATGTTGATGCCTTCAAACGACAGTATCGGGGTAAGCCAAGTATGACAATTAAAGAAAATCATGGCGGTACTCATATCCATCCCTATTTAAATCGGGTTATTTCAGCCAGAGAAATGGCTAGATTACAAACTTTTCCCGATTCCTTTATTTTTGAAGGAACAATGAAAAAAGCGATGTGGCAAATTGGAAACGCCGTACCTCCACGTTTGGCAGAGTGTATTGGCTATGCTCTTATTCCCTACTTAAATCTAATAGCTACAGGTAATAAAAATATTGGAGAGGTGGCAAGATAAATCACCGCTCTTCAGTCAATTTGATATTAAGAGAATTACGCCATGTTTCCAAATCATACCAACCGCAACCTACACAGCCATGTTCTGCTTCTGCTCCAGATTGAGGAATATTTTCCGGCCAGTTCTCTCCACCGGAATACCAAAATCTGATATCCATTGGTGTTCCTCGCTTACCAGTTTTAATACATTTTTCACAACTTCTTGACTTTAATAAATTATGATTTCCCGCACTATCTTTTTTGAGAAGCTGAAACTTGTTTCTCATCTCAGCTACACTCATATTGACATCATGACTTGGTTCACTTATCCCCCAACGTTCCATAGGAAAACGATGGTCAATAACCAGTTCATGTGACTGTCTGATTCTGTTTTCAATCACATCTTTATATCGATAAAACTCCAAAATTCTAGCCACTAATTGAGGCGGTATGTTGGCAGAGGCATTCGCCGCTCGCATCTCTCCAGTCCATCGATCCCAAGTTGTTGTTTTCTGACAAATTGGACAGTATTCTCGTTTTGTTTCTATTACTAGCCCCTGGCGACCGCTCCTATTTCCGCGCTCTAATCCTTGGATACCACCGCCACCAGCATATTGCTCCGATGCTATTTTTTTCCCTTCACAGGTACGACAATGCCAAGCTCGATCTGATAATAACTCGAAGACTTTGTACTGTGATGAACCCTGTTTAAACTTTGCTTTTATAGCTTCTACTAAATCAGAACTCATTCCGGTTTCTCTATTTCTATCTCTAAATTTTCCAGTAATTGGGATACAGTTATGTTTAAGCCCTTCGCCAGAGTGACAAGAGCGGTAAGAGAAGGATTTCTTACTCCTCGCTCTAGTCCAGATATATAGGTACGATCAAGATGGCAACGTAGCCCTAGTTCTTCTTGTGATATGCCTAAAGCTGCTCTATGCTCTCGGATCATTAACCCCAATGCCCTTAAAATTACTGCTTTTGATTTTTCCATAAAGTCTATAATCGTCCTTAGTGGACGATAAGTCCACGGACTATATGTCACAGGAATAATTTTCCTCTCCTCCCGTCAACCAAACAGCCTCTTAATCAGAATCAAAAGATCGTCAAGGCAGCTCACAGGGGGACAAAATCAGATTTTTTAGCAGTTTTTCCCTCGATAATTTAGGATAAAATAAAAATGCGATCGAGAGTTAATATTATGGCCCGATCGGCAGCTCAAGAATCGATGATGATTGAGCTTAATGATCCCTTAACTCTAGCGAACGCTATTATCCTGATTTTCCGAGCGCAAAAATTACCCCAAAATGCTTACCCCTCTCCTCTGGCAAAGTGCCAATCCCCACCCCGATAATCTGGATAATTTCCAAATTATTAGCCAATGGTGGCAAGATTTAAATCTTAAGGAAGTCTTCTGGCAACAGCGTTTAATTCCCGATACTGGCTCTCTGGAAGATATTAATTGGGAGCAGCAAGGTTTTGATGAAAAATTTAGCATCCAAATGCCTCAAATTCGGGGGATTACCCTCTATTGGCATAAATCTACTTTTGCTGACGAAAGAAGCATGACACCTAAACAATTAATTTTAGATCGGGAACAGGAGCAGTTATATATTTATCCCCAATCCCAACCTAATTTAGTTATTCGGGTGACGAAACCCCATCTGGTTTATCAAAAATTCGAGCTAAAAAATCCTCTCCTGGTTGGCAAAAAAGCAGAAAGTGAATATATTTTACTGATCAGGGATAAAGAACAGCAAATAGAAGTTAAAATTAATCTCAGTCCTGAAAATTATCGGCAATTTCTAGAAACCATGACCGAGGATCAATAATGTGGCAGGGAAACCTAGAACTAATTTACACGCAAAAAAATCTCGCAACCGAGATTAATCACGTCTATGCTACCGCCCCTTTAAAAGTACAAAGACCTTTTTATCCCGAAGGAAAAAACCTTTGTCATACGGTGATTTTACACACGGCGGGGGGAATAGTTTGCGGTGATGTTCTTCAACAAAAAATTCATCTCCAAGCCGCTAGTAATGCCCTGATTACCACTGCTTCTGCTGGAAAAGTTTACCAGAGTAATGGTCAAATGGCTCAACAATTAATCGAGATTAAAATCGATGACAATGCTGGTTTAGAATGGCTACCCCAAGAAACAATTATCTTTAATGGTGCGGTATTTCGCCAACATTTACGAGTGGATTTAGGGGAAAATAGCAGTTGGTTGGGATGGGAAATTACCCGTTTTGGTCGCAGTGCGCGAGGCGAGAAATTTTTAGCGGGAGAATGGCATTCTAATTGGGACATTTGGCGATCTGGACAACCTTTATGGCTCGATCGCTCCTTCCTGTTGGGTGGTAAAATGATCGAGGGATTTTCTGGTTTAAATAATAGTGCCATGATCGGTACTTTAGTTTATATCGGTCAACCGGTGGGAAGAGATTTAATCGAGAAAGTGAGAGATTTTTCCCTAGAAGGAGAGATGGGAGTTACTAGCACTTTAGGAGATGGTCTTTTATGTCGTTATCGGGGTAATTCTAGCGGTGAAGTGCGACAATGGTTTCAGCAGGTTTGGCAAATTTTAAGGCGA
>NZ_JASJFB010000383.1:0-4999 GCF_030065455.1 Microcystis sp. M53602_WE12
GGGATAGCCTTGAAAAGGGGGGCTAGGGGGGATAGCCTTGAAAAGGGGGGCTAGGGGGGATAGCCTTGAAAAGGGGGGCTAGGGGGGATAGCCTTGAAAAGGGGGGCTAGGGGGGATTACCTTTCAAGGGGGACTAAGGAGGATCATCAACCTCCGTACAGACAGGAAGCGAAGAAATAAACCCCGATATTTTCTCACAAACCGCCTCGAAATCGTATTTAACCTCATCATTGGTGAAACGGATCACCGTTAATCCGTATCCCTCTAAAACCTTCGTTCTTCTAGCATCATAAGCCATTGCCTCCGGAGTAAGATGAACCTCCCCATCCACCTCGATCACTAATTTCAACTTCGGACAATAGAAATCAACGATAAATTGATCGATCGGTCGCTGTCGCCACATTTTTAAAGGAAATTGTCGGAGAAAAGCCCATAACTTTTTTTCTGTCGGTGTGGGATTTTTTCGCATTTCCTTGGCTCTAGGGACTAAATCGGGATTGTAGGGTAGAAAATAAACACCGTATTTTAATTTAGACACGATCGCTATCTCCATCGGTCTCCTTTAAGGAAATATACCGAAGTTCTTTTTTAAATCCCCAACCCTTCAAAATTCTTAGCAATTTCATCAGCTAAACGAATCGCCTCGGAGTTGAGATCATTTAACTCCAGATGAATTTCGCGTAACGTTTCCTCGAAATCGAAATCCTCATCTTCCTCCTCTGGGGAAACGCCGACATAGCGTCCGGGGGTTAAACTCCAATCATTCGCCTGTAACTCCTCGCGATCGACCACTTTAACCAACCCTTCCACATCCCGCAGCTTGGCATCGGGGAACCTTTCTAATAACCAGTGAGCGTGACGGTAGAAACTACGAACCGATTTAAGCTGTTCGATCGCATTCTGACGGTTTGTATCGGCTTCTTTGCGTAAGGTGTTGAGTTCGCGGGAATTCCACCACAGTTTACTATCTCTTGCTCCCAGATCCTTCTCGGCACGCTCGATCGCTCGACCTAATAATTTATTCACCAGATCCGCCTGTTTGCCCAGATCCCGACTAAATTCGCCGTATTCGTGATAACAGCGGACAGCCTCGTGTAAAGTCTCTAAATCATCAGCGTTATAGGAAATCGGAGCGAAACCGGCGTATTTATCGATGTCATCTTTGAAAAGCTCAGATGCTGTTCGGAGTTCTAACCATGTTCCGTCTTTTTCATCGATGAGATTATAAAATTTCTCTAGGGACTCGGTTAACTTGTCCAGATGCTCGCGATAGTTTTGTAAAAGAGCGATCGATCCCTGATACTCTCGATCGATACTCTGGCAATAACCGACAACCAAATCGATAAAACGCTTCGATTCGCTCCGATAGAGCCAGACAATCGAGAGAATATTCTGTAACTGTTCTGGGCTAAAATCGTTGATCGTCCGGTTTACTTTCCGGTAAATATTGCGGGCATCGATCATTAATATCTTATCTTGAAGCTCGGCGGGTTTCCCTCGATTGAGAAACCACAACTCGCAGGGTACGGAGCGGGTATAGAAAAAGTTGGAGCGGATCGCGATCATTATGTCCACCGTTCCCGTCTCGATTAACTTCTGTCTTACCTTGCCTTCGTCTCTCCCGGCGCTGGAAGCTTGGGAAGACATAACAAAACCGGCTTTTCCTCGATCATTGAGATAGCTGTAGAAGTAACTGATCCATAGATAGTTACCGTTGGAAACTTTGTTACTTTTATTAACCCCCGGCAATCCGAAGGGTAAGCGCTCATCACCATCTACCTTACTATCCACCTCGTCCACGTTAAAGGGAGGATTGGCCATCACATAATCCACTTTCCCGGCCAATGCCAGCGGATCCTCGTAGTAGGTGATCGCTTTTTGGATATCCCCTTCTAAACCGTGAACCGCGAGATTCATCTTGGCTAAACGAATTGTGGTCGGATTCTTCTCTAACCCTTTAAAAGTTAACATCTGGGGATTGATGCGCTGTCTCTCAACGAAATGTGCGCTCTGGACAAACATTCCCCCCGAACCACAGGCAGGATCGAAAACCAATCCGTGATCGGGTTCTAAAACATTGGCGATCAAAGATACTAGAGAAACGGGAGTAAAAAACTCTCCGTTATCGTGAGCTTTGAGATTAGCGAATTGTGTTAGGAAATATTCATAAATTCGCCCGAAAATATCCCCATCGGCTTTTTTTAACTCTTCTGGGTTTAAAATCCGTAGTAAATTCCCTAATACCACGTTATCTAGTTCTTGGTATTCCGTTTTCGGTAAAATACCCCCTAAAGGTGGATAATCCCCCTCGATCGATAGCATTGCTTCCATTAAGGAGGTCGAGCGATTGACGCTATCGGGGAGCGCCACCAGAAAATCGAACTGAGCTTTTTCTTGGAGATAGATCGCTCCTTTGCACAAGAAATCTTCTTTGGTTAAGGAGCGTGTTTTACCCCCTCGCTTCGGTAAATCCGCCTCTACCTCCCTCTTAACCTTGAGAAAACGACTATAGGCATGACGAAGGAAAATCAAGCCCATAACGGGCAGAAAATACTCGTTACTGGCATAGTTAGAATTAGCGCGCAGGGTGTCGGCCGCTTTCCAGAGCTTTTTTTCGATCGCTTCGATGTTGTCCAGTTGGGCCATGAAATTTTACTCAAGAATTAGGTAGATGGTCGAGCCTGAAGGGAAAATTAAGGGGTTTGGTATAGTATCTATTTTCTCAAGTAATGGCAGCGATGGTTAATTGCCCTAACTCCTCTCCCAGAACAAACGGCAGGGGTCTTTTGATAGACTAGAGTTATGGCCCCAGAGTAAGGAGCTAGGGGCAAGAAAAGCTTAATATTTGAGATGAACCGATCAAGCGAGAATATCGTCTAGAATTAATTAACTCAAAAAATCCTGACTGAATCTACCTTTAAGCAAACTTTTCTAAAAATGATGGCTGAATTACTGAGTCTAGTTCCTGCCAAGTCCCTCGAAACTGATGTAGTGGTAGGGGAAGCACCGGCAGTATGTCCCCTTCCTCCAGTCACGGTTAGTAATGATACCCTACTTATTTCCCTAATCGATCGCCTGCGACGTACTTTGGAAAATCACCGCAGCGAAAATCAAATTGTGGTGATGCAGGATTTCCCGGATCCCGATGCTCTTTCTAGTGCCTGGGCCTATCAAATTATCGCCGAACAGTACGATATTCACTGTGATATAGTCTATGCGGGTACTCTCTCCCATCAGGAAAATGTCGCTTTGGTAAAACTAACGGGTTTACCGGCTAAACGTTGGGGAGTCCATACCCTCAAGGATAGAGATCTTTCGGTTTATCAGGGTTGTGTTTTTGTCGATGGTCAGGGAACCAATAGTCAGTTAACCACTCTGGTTAAACAGGCAAAAATTCCCATTATTGTCGTGATTGATCATCATACTCGCCAAGGGGATCTAGAGGCGGAATTTGTCGATATTCGTCCCCAAATCCGGGCAACAGCGACGATGTTAACCCAATATATCCAAAAAGGGTTAATAAGTTTTAATAGTAGCGATACCGTCCATGTTAAGTGTGCCACAGCCTTGATGCACGGATTGCGATCGGATACGAATAATTTAATGCAAGCGCAAGAATGTGAATTTATTGCTGCTGGTTATCTCAGTCGTTTCTACGATGCCCAATTATTAAACGCTGTCCTGCAATCGGCCAGATCCCGACGGGTGATGGATGTGATTGAACGGGCCTTAAAAAACCGTATTATTAAAAATAATTATTCGATCGCTGGGGTCGGTTATTTGCGTTATGATGACCGGGATGCGATTCCCCAAGCTGCCGATTTTTTGGTGACAGAAGAAAATGTTCACACGGCTTTAGTTTATGGTATCGTTCACGATGAAGATGAGGAGATCGAGTTAGTCATTGGTTCTATGCGTACCAGTAAAATTACCCTAGATCCCGATGAATTTCTCAAGGAAGCTTTCGGACAGGATAACCAAGGTCGCTTTTTTGGTGGTGGTCGTTATATGGCCGGAGGTTTTGAAATTCCTATCGGTTTCCTCGGTGGTTTTAATAATAATGCCGAATACGCAAAACTTAAGTGGGAACTGTATGACACCCAAATTAAACAGAAACTTTCCCATCTAGTTAACCCCGATGAAAAGGTAATTCGCACCTAGCTATTAGACCTCAGCTATCTGTTAACATTGCCAAGACCGACCTAACACTGATATGAAACTTTATTTTGTGCGTCATGGATTAGCAGGACAATCGGGGGATTATCTCAACGATGGGGAACGTCCTTTAACCGAGGAAGGTAGGGCCAAAACTGCTAAAATTGCCCAAAGATTAGGACAGTTGGGGGTGAAATTTGACCTAATTTTGACTTCTCCCCTGGTGCGTGCCGTGCAAACCGCCGAAATTTTGCAAAAAGCGGGTTTAAGCCGTAAAATTGAGCAATTTAATCCCCTATCGCCCAATGGCAATATTCAAGATTGGGTGCAATGGTGGCAAAAGTCCGACTATCAGCGAGAGGAAAATGCGATCGCACTGGTAGGTCACGAACCGGATTTAGGCTATTGGACGGAAATGCTAGTTTGGGGCAAGTTTCAAGGGAAATTATCGGTCAAAAAAGCGGGAATAATTGGTCTAGAGGTTCCCAATCAAGAAAATCCCCTAGGTAAGTGTCAGTTATTCTGGTTGACAGCACCGAAATTACTTCTCTAGGAATTAACCTAGGTGTATCTATCCTTTTTGGAGACTACAATCGATGTTTAGTTAGGGTCTGCTGAAAAAGTTTTTCCTGGGGGTAGGAGTCAGGAGCCGGTCGTCAGTAGCCAGTCGTTTCAGGCTTTGTTGCCCTTGTTTTGTGTACCAAGCGATGTACTACAAGAAGGATAATGCAAGGTTTTTGAAAGTCCCAATCCTATTTTCGCAGCATGAACATCGGACTTTAACAGGTCAAAAGCCTTATTTTAAAAGGGTTTTACCATTATTAAGCAAGCCCTAGTTAGGGTA
>NZ_JASJFB010000125.1:0-3578 GCF_030065455.1 Microcystis sp. M53602_WE12
ACCTCATTAATTGCTACTTCTGACGCTTTTTTACTGGCTCTTTCGACTAATTCCACCTTACCCGATTTGAGAGATTTACCCGTGACAATGCGATAGGGAATCCCAATTAAATCCGCATCTTTGAACTTAACTCCCGCACGTTCATTCCGGTCATCTAAAAGGGTTTCAATGCCGGCTTGATTTAACTCATTGTATAAACTTTCGGCGGTTTTTACCTGCTCGGCATCGGCTAAATTAGGAATAACCACAATCGCTTGATAGGGGGCAATAGCTACGGGCCAAATAATACCATCTTTATCGTAGGATTGTTCTACGGCTGCCTGGGCTAAACGCGATACTCCAATCCCATAACAACCCATACAAATGGGGGTAGATTCTCCCGCTTCATTAGTATAAAAAGCATTCATAGCTTGAGAATATTTATAGCCCAATTGGAAGATATGACCGACTTCAATTCCTCTAGCACTTTGCAAGGTTTGATTAGGATCATGAATAGCTCGATCGCCTACCTGGGCTTTGCGTAGATCGACGATTAATTCCGGTAAGATAAAATCTTGACCCCAATTGGCTCCCACTACATGAAACCCCGTTTCATTAGCACCGGTGATAAAGTTTTCTAAGTCTGTCACCGTGTTGTCTGCTATGCGTAAAAACTTAGGAGCTATATCGCTGGCTTTTTTGAGCAAATTATCTTCTAAGTCGGGAGCAATATAACCCAAAGGTAAAGGTTTAGTTGCCCATTTCTGTTGAGCGGCAGCATCGGGGATTTTTAAAGCCAAAATTGTTTTAGCATTGTAACGGCTCGCCTGTCTAACTAATTCATTTTGTAGTTTAACTTCATTAACCTCTTGATCGCCCCGAATGCTCACCAAAACTAAAACAGTTATGCCGCTATCATAAACCACTTCGTAGAGAACATTCTTGACGATAGCAGTGGCAGAACAATCGAGAAATTTAGCTAAACTTTCGATCGTGTTGGTGTTAGGAGTCTCTTTTTTAGCAAACTTTTTCAAGGGAGAAGCCACTTTATCTGCCGGCAAAGAAACGGCTTTTTCCATATTAGCCGCATACTTTTCATCGGCGGTAAATAAAACCTCATCTTCTCCAGCATCAGCTAAGACCATAAATTCTTGGGATGCGGAACCGCCAATCGCTCCAGAATCGGCTTCTACTGCCCGAAAAGCTAACCCACAACGGCGGAAAATATTGCGGTAAGCTATATCCATCGCTTGATAGGTTTTCTTTAAACATTCCTCGTCAAGATTGAAAGAATAGGCATCCTTCATAATAAATTCTCGTCCCCGCATTAAACCAAAACGAGGGCGAATTTCATCGCGAAATTTAGTTTGAATCTGATATAAATTAACTGGTAATTGTCGATAGGAACGAATTAAATCACGAGCGACGGCAGTAATTACTTCTTCGTGAGTCGGTCCTAATCCTAACTCCCGCTTTTGCCGGTCCGTCAGGGCAAACATAATCCCTTCTGCTTTTGTGTAGGTGTCCCAACGGCCTGATTCTTGCCAGAGTTCCGCCGGTTGCAGTTGGGGAAGTAAACATTCTTGGGCGCCGGCTTTGTTCATTTCTTCCCGGACTATCTGGGAGACTTTCTGTAAAACCCGCCACATCAGGGGTAAATAGGCGTAAATACCGCTGCCAATGCGACGAATGTAACCGGCACGCACCAAGCATTTATGACTGGGTATTTCCGCCTCGGCCGGGTCTTCCCGGAGGGTGACAAAAAGCTGTTGAGAGAGTCGCATCCTATCGATATCCTTTTGAACAGAAGACTTTCTATTATCTCATCAAAGGAGAGCGACTGCAATGATCAATTACTTGTGTTGACAAACAATAACAGCGATCAGTTTACCGATTCTCAGGTATTTCCCCTCACAACTTGAGACTGGTTGGAGACGCATTGAACTCTAGTTCCAATTGCCTAACTCCCTTGTTCTCTACTCTAGGAAATATGAGCGTTCAGGTCGATCGCTGTTACCGTCGTTATCGAGACAGAATGTAACTTTAACAGGGTTTACTCCTTTGTGAACTTGACCTTTATAACCTTGCCAGTCGATCTGTCAGGGAAGCTTTTTTCTTTAGCTTCAATTATTAATATAACATCGGATTGGGGCTAGAAATCTTTCTCTTAATCAAAGTTTACATTACTGGGATCAAGGAAAAGCCTCGATGTTTTGACGCTTAACCGACCATAACTCCCTTCTGTCAAAGTGGGTGAGGTAATACCCCCTAAATGGGGAGCATCTCACCTTTGTAACCCCTAAATCAGGTTTTATGTCAAGCTATTTTAAAAGCCTTGCTAGAAACCAGTTTTAGGGATAAGTATAATTACTCACTTGCATAAATGAGATGCTCCCCCTAAATGAAACTTAATAGCGCACCCTGCGGTTTCAGAGAAAGACCTTAACTTTGCTTAGGTTTGAGTGGATTGGCGAGCATCCAGACGGGAGTTTATTAGCTTGGGTAATAGCAATCCGGATTTCGCTTTGTAAGCGTCAAATTCAGGATAGCGGGAGAGGGAGCGGTCTTTTTTAAGCATATTGGGAATGAAGACCCCGGCGATGAATCCCCCCAAAATCAGAAAAGGGAGCCAATGTTGGGCTAACAGGGCAAAACTCAGATAAATTAAAATCTCTCCTAAATAGTTGGGATTGCGACTACGACTAAAGAAACCTTCGGTGATCAATCCTTCCCTATATTTAAGGGTAAAATACTTTTGGGCATCGCTACCGTAATGGAGAAATACCCCCATAATATTGATCGCTATGGCTGCGGATATTAAAGGAGCGGCGGCCGTGACCTTCCCGCTAACAATAATAAAAGGGGCAGCCCAATACAAACCGAGAACGATAAAGGTAAATATTCCCATAGCCAACGGTATTTCTTTTTCCCATTGTTGATCTGGATATAATCTATCCTTGATCAGCCACATCAGACCGTAAGTTCCGTGTAGGGCAAGGTATATCCAAGCGAGCGGGGTAAAATTATTATAAAAAGCCATTAAGCCCAATATAATTAGAAAAGTCAGAAATTTATGCCAATTAATCGCGTGTTTTATCTTCATTTTCTTCAAAGTAGAAATCAATCCTGTTGATCGAGTGCTAAACAATTATAACTACTAACGTTTCAATCCGGTCTTTGACATCGCTTGAGAATAAAAAAGAAAGGTCGGGGAAAGTTGTTAAAATCCATAATTACTGGCAGGGTATTGTCCTCTAATTTCCGAAAAGAGTCATTAATCGGCGAATAATCCTAGATCATCAGCACCAGCTTCCAATCTGGTCTGTCAGGTTAACGGCGATCGCAGTTTTGTCGCTTGGGTTAAGACACCGCACTACCTAAGACCAAAGACTGGCGCATTGTTAATAAACACACTTTCCTATCCAAAGTTGTACTTACAAATACAATTTAATAAAATCGGTTCTTCGGTTTGTCTTATGCAACGTACAGGATTATAAGGAATGAAACTCTTATAGAGAAAGACATTTGGCGATTTTTGTCAATTGTTTTTGATCTAGAGCGAACTAATCAATTAAGTCTCTTGCCAGATAAGGATTTAG
>NZ_JASJFB010000817.1:0-1167 GCF_030065455.1 Microcystis sp. M53602_WE12
GCTAGGACGATTAACAAGTGTCGAATCATCTGTAATCAATGCACGTTTAGGAACTATCTCACCAGAAAGACTAATACGCATTAAAAATCTTTTAATCAATTGGCTAAGAAAATAAAATTATTGTGATCGCCGTCATCTTGTCGATTACACTTTAAAACTATGTTCATTTTTGCTTTTGAAAGTGCGATCGCTGATTCTATGGGGTGCATTAACGAAGTGTAATGTGCCTTTTTTTGTGGCATGATGAGTTCGATAATCGATAATCTGCCTTCCGTGCCAACGAACAACTCTGAAATACAGAACCAAGCAAGAAACGTCTTAGATGCAATTGCGTTTACTCCCTTTGAGCAATGTCAACCCTTGAGCCGTGATTTTAGCGAAATTCCCGATCTTCCTGGTATTTACGCAGTCAGACATAGATATCAGGGATTGCTTTACATTGGTAAAACCAAAAGCTTACGAGGTCGTTTTAAAGGTGGACACAAAGCTTTTTTGTGGGCTTGGCTCGATCAATATACAAGTGAAGATGTACGAATTGCGGTGCAGACAATACCTTACTCAAAAAACCCTGCGCTACTATTAGAACTAGAGGCGATCATTTTAAGGGCAACTGAGCCACCGTATAATGTTCAAATTCATACTGGAGTCCTAACCCATGCAAGTGAAACTTTCGGAGCAAATCTCGTCTGCGGATGCGGAAAATATTTTAAAGTGCTTACCAGACTGGATTCAGGATGCCCTGATTGCTCGCGCTACTGAAATTGATTATCCCGTTGAAGCAATCCTTGAGATGGCGATCGCCAGTTTTCTAGACACAGAGGCATTAAGTTTTGCCGACTGTAAGCCAGGGCGAGGTCAATAAGTGCGATCGCTCTTGTAGTAACGCACTAAATTGATTGTTATTCACCGTAATTATCTGATTTTTTGGATTTTTATTAATGCGATCGCAGAGCTTGTAGCTGATCTTGTAGTGCGATCATTTTTTGATGATGGGGAGGGGCGATGGTTTTTGGGAGGAGCAATTTTGGTTCTTCGGTTTGTCTTATGCAATGGACGGGGTTATAAGGAATGAAACCTTTATAGAGACAGACATTGCCGCAATTTTTGTCAATTGTTTGCGATCTGGAGCGAACTAATCAATTAAATCTCTTGCCAGATAAGGATTGA
>NZ_JASJFB010000186.1:0-4844 GCF_030065455.1 Microcystis sp. M53602_WE12
AAATAATTTAGAGGTTGGGATGCTGTTTCTCTTAGAAAGAAAGCCGCTTTAGCAATTCCCAATCTCTCTACGAGAGCTTTAACTCCCTCTTTTCTAATTTCCTCAATCTCAGGAATCGTCAAATCTGTTTTAACTTTCATAGTAATTTTTCGGCTCTCCCGTATTTGTGGTGATAAGAAAAGGTTATCTAAGGGAGGGTGTATGCCATACGCCCCTACAGAAAAGGAATTTGCCAGGCTGTACTAGGATTATAACACAAAAAGCGATCGCCCTCTACAAATATAGCGTGATCGCATCTAATTCGAGACTATAGCTTTATTCGCCATTCGCTTCGCTTTCTTATAAATACTCAATCCCGCCCTGCATTTTGTCAGGACTCAGCCTTTAGGTTAGCCTGTACTGTAGAAGCAAGAGTTTTGTTATCTCGCATTACTCTGATCAACAATCTTAAGGCTTCGTTAACCGCATCAGCAGTGGGAAACATTTCCGCGACATCAGGCTCCAAGCGCACAGTGACTCCATCAAAGCTTTTTCTTCCAGAGCCTAACTTTCTAACTCGGAGGTGCTTCAAGTCATACTCTGTCCGTAAATCATCTTCCATTTCTGGCTCATCCCTCTTCATAAGCTTCTCGTTCGGTTTGCGTCACTTCCCTTGCACTGATGAGTCGAATTACATCTCCTCTTTCAGTATAGGATACAATTAACAATCGCCCTCGATCTGACTCGCCAACAATCAGATATCGTTCCTCGCTCTCAGAATGCTCTGGATCATCGAAAATTTTGTATCAGCAATTTTTTGTTATTATCACAAGTACGGGAGAGCCAATTTTGCTTCATTTATTCACACTTCTAAGATTATAACAAAAAAAGCGATCACGCTATATGATCAAGTGTGATCGCACTAACATTGTTCTTCAGTCTTATATCTGCGAATAGCACTGTTCATCAGGTTAATCTGCTCTGCGTGAAATGAAGGGGGCATGGCACCATGAGTCGTGTAGTCTAATCCATCGTGCATGACATCTGTTGGCAATGCAGAGTGATCTAAACCTAAGGTATGACCAATCTCATGAGCAATCGTGTTGGCAATTAAGTTAGATAGACTACTAATACTAAGATTGCCTCTACAAGAAGCATAAAAAACTTGATCGATTCTGATAATTGCATGACCAGTAACTTTACCTAATAAGAAGCTCGCTACTCCTAAATAATCTACTGGCTGACTGTCAGCAAATACATAAACATGAGTAAATTTATCTTGCCATTCCTGACTGTTAGGTGGTTCTGTAGTAAGAAAAACCTGAACACCTCTGAATGCACCATACAGTCTGGAAAAAGCTTCCATAAAAATTGCACTCATGGTTTCTTGATATTCGGGTAAGACTTCCATATTTGAAATATCTATCCAAATACAATGGCGACTTTTTTCTGAAAAATTTCGCAAGGGAAAACCGCAGTTAGGACAAAATTCCCATTCTGCTTGAATGTGCGATCTACAAGATTGACACCTGAGTTTAATTGGTCTAGTGAGATCTATACGCTGAGATAGAGATTGTTTTAGCTTGCGGTTGTATTTAGTTAAGTCCAGTCGTTCAAATAAAGATGACATAGCTTTGCTTTACTAAGCATAAGAACCGACAATTTCTCCTAATCCGTTGACACTAACTCCATTTCCAATTGCAGCCAAATTCCACTCGTCGTTATGTTGGTATAACTCTGCCATAATCATTCCCGTAGCACCTTTGTATTCATTTCCTGATAGATTGTAGCGAGCAAGCTCTTTGTTGTTAGACATATCGACTAATCGTACAAATGCGTTTTTTACTTGGAAAAAGTCTTGTTTTCTGGCTATACAGTCATAAATATTGACTGTAAAAACCAGTTTGGTAATTCGTGATGGCACTAAGGAAAGATCAACAATGATTTGCTCATCATCTCCCTCTCCTGCTCCCGTCAAGTTATCGCCTAAGTGAGTGATTCCTCCTGATCGATGCTTGCGATTGCCAAAATAAACTATATCGTCCTTGTCTCCAACTTTTCCGTTACTGCCCAAGCAGATTACTGAAGCATCTAGGTCGTAGTTCGGTCTGTTGCTAAATGCGCCGAACAAGCCACCCCCAGTTTGTTCTACTACACCCCATCCTAGTCCACAAATAATTTTTTTCAGACCAGGTGCCTCTTTTGTCAGGGAAATGCGTTGCCCTTTCTGTAAATTGATAGCCATAATTTGAACTTTCCTTAGCTATAACGATCTAGCAATGCTTGCAGCCCTCCTTGATAGCCAGAACCTACCGCATTGAGTGACCATTGCCCATCTTTGCGATATAGTTCTGCCATGATTAGGGCGGTTTCATTTGAACTTTCCTTAGCTATAACGATCTAGCAATGCTTGCAGCCCTCCTTGATAGCCAGAACCTACCGCATTGAGTGACCATTGCCCATCTTTGCGATATAGTTCTGCCATGATTAGGGCGGTTTCAATGGAATAGTCTTCTACTAAGTCGTAGCGTACAGCCTCTTGTTTGTTCTGAGCATTGACGATACGCACAAAAGCGTTTTGTACTTGTCCAAAGTTCTGGCGACTTTGCTGTGTCTCGTGAATCGTTACTGTAATAACAATCTTCTTGACTTCTTCTGGTACTTTCTTGAGGTCAATTTTAATAACTTCATCATCCCCTTCCCCAAGTCCTGTTAAGTTATCCCCAATATGTTGGACTGATTTGTTTGGGTCAGGGCTGACAAGATTGTTGTAGAAGATGAAGTGTTTATCTGAGATTAGCTTTTCATTAGCTCCCAACAAAAACACCGACGAATCTAGATCGAAGTCCGATCCAGTGTCAGTGGCTTTGACATCCCATCCCAATCCTACAAATACTTCTGATAATCCAGGAGCAACTTTTTCTAGCGATACTCGTTGTCCTTTTGTTAATGAAACTGCCATAAAATATTCTCCCGGGCAATCGCACATTGAATGAACTGTACAGTTAAGTCGGAGGGTTTTTTCCTAATTTGTCAAGACCTTGGTGGTCACAAAACGAATCAGAACCAAGATTACTTTACCCCCCTCCCCCGATTTTGTCAAGTGTAAACCAACATAAATTAACAAAAATTTACAATTATTGTTACCCTTGAGAGTAGGGTAGTAAAAAATCTTTTAACGGGTTGATCTTGGATGTTAGAATCTCTCGTTTCTAGGCTCTGCCTAGAAATGTTTAATGAGAGGCTCTGCCTCCTGAGTAATCTTTACAGAAGGCAGAGCCTTCAAAAATCATTCCCAGGCGGAGCTTGGGAATGAGACGGCGAAAATCATTGCCTCTTGCCTATCCTAACCATTACTTATAACAGCCAATCCCTAATCTCTCAATAACAGATATTCGCGAATCTCAAAAAAGTTATCCCAAGGAATATAGGGTTGATTTTCCGCTTGTAGATAATCGATTAAACGATCCCTAGCAAAAACTAGATCGGCCCTTCTAGCCATGGTAATATCGGTAACGGAATCACCGATCGCAATAGTTTCTACTCCTGAATATTTGTCCATAATCAAGGCTTTAGCCACTAATTCCGTCTCATTTTCCCAATCGGAGCGAACTTGCAAATATTCCCCTTGAGTATGAAGATTGACCCCATAAATTGCCGTCACCTTATCTAATAGTCCCTCCCGTTTTAAGACCGTTTCAATCATGCCTTGAATGCCACCGGAGATAATAATAAAAGGGATGGATTGCTCCTGTAAAAAAGCGAGGAATTCGGCTAATCCGGGGCGAATTGGCTTGCTTTCGGCATAGGCGAGAATATCGGCGTACTTTTGGCTCGGTATCGACTCTAGCAGTTGACGAACACCCCGGCGCAGACTGAGAGTGCGGGCGTACATTTGGGGCATAATTTGGGCTGATAAATCGGGGGCGAATTCTTTGAGCATACCCGCAAAAGTCTCCACGGCGGTGATAGTGCCATCAAAGTCACAGAAAACAATTTTACTCATGGGGTGACAAAATATCTGAAATTGGATATAATCGAAGGTTATGATTAATTTTACAGAGATTATCCGACTCTAGAGCTTCAACCCCCATGAAATCCTATCTCGCCGCCGCCATTCAAATGACCAGTCAGCCGGATTTAGAGAAAAATCTCGCTGCCGCTGAAGAATTGATCGAACTTGCCGTGGGTAAAGGGGCGGAATTAATCGGTTTACCAGAGAATTTCGCTTTTATGGGGGCAGAAACCGATAAAATCGCCCAGGCCGAGACTATTGCTCGAAAAGCCGATAAATTCCTCCGCACCATGGCCCAACGGTTTCAAGTGACCATTTTAGGGGGTGGTTTTCCCGTGCCGGTGACGGGTATTCCCGATAAGGCTTATAATACCGCTATTTTAGTCGATGGCAACGGTGCGGAATTAGCCCGTTATCAAAAAGTCCATCTTTTTGATGTCAATGTCCCGGATGGTAACACCTATCAGGAATCGAGTACAGTCATGGCAGGAATCGATTTACCGCCGATTTATGGCTCCGATAGCTTGGGAAAAATTGGCCTCTCGATTTGCTATGATGTGCGTTTTCCCGAACTCTATCGCTATTTATCGCAGCAAGGAGCCGATGTTTTATTTGTACCCGCGGCGTTTACGGCTTTTACAGGGAAAGATCATTGGAAAGTTTTGTTACAAGCGCGAGCGATCGAGAATACTTGTTATATAATAGCTCCCGCTCAAACGGGCAATAATTACGAACGCCGTTACACCCACGGTCACGCTATGATTATCGATCCTTGGGGTGTGGTTTTAGCCGATGCGGGGGAAGAAGCGGGAGTGGCAATTGCCGAAATTAATCCCCAACGTCTGCAACA
>NZ_JASJFB010000074.1:0-10462 GCF_030065455.1 Microcystis sp. M53602_WE12
AAAACGGCTTTACGATATTTGGCTGGGAACACTAAATGATATAGCAAAACACTTACATTATGGCTCTTATGGATGTATTCACTCATTTTTCTATTGTACGCCGCGAGCGGCGGGGAATTAGACCCGAAGAGATTAAAAATGATGTACTATGCTTCTAAATCAAAGTAACCAAGGATAGTTAACCATGACATTAACGATTGTCAATGATACCCTAAAAACCATTCTCGCTCGACTGAAACGAGAATTAAAAAATCATTACGGTGATCGCCTTAAACAGTTGATCATGTTTGGTTCTCAGGCCAGGGGTGACGCACATCCAGACTCTGATATTGATGTCTTAGTGGTTCTTAAAGGAGAAGTAAATGCCAGTGAAGAAATTGAAAAAACTGGATTCATTATAGCCAGTTTATCTTTAGAAAAAGATTCGGTAATCAGTTGTATATTTATGGATGAATACCGATTCATTCATCGTTCTGGTCCTTTGCTTAGGAATATTCGTAAAGAGGGAATAATTCTATGACAGAAGATCAGATTGAATTACTTTTAAAAGCTCGTCAGCTTCCAAGAAAAATGAAAAGCGATCGCAGACAAATCTTCCCCTTCTTCACAATTTATTAATCTATTAACAGGTAGGTCAAATCATGGGAAACTTCCAAGCTATAAAAATCGAAACAGACGATCGAGTTGAGTTTAAAGACAATGTTATTAATGTCATTACAATTAATACCACACAAACGCCTACCATAACAAATTACTATCAATCTATACTCAAAGCGGCTTTAACAACTTTTAAGCTTAAAACCGAACTAACTCCCATTACGATGGACAATAAGATAATAGATGAATTTAATAATTCAATGAAATCCCTATGGGGAGAAACCTGCCAATTCAATCAATGCCTCATTGGCTATATCTTACAAGACACCCATCTTTCTAAAGATGTTGACACACTTTTAGCTCGAATAGCCGATGAAGAAAATAAATACTACTGGAAATGGCTCGACGGTAACAATGAGGTAAAAGATACTCCTGGCAATCAAATAATACTGAACCGATTACGCATTGTAAATGCAAATTTGCTCAATAAAATTTTTGTAAGATTTGATAATAGTACAGGTAATAAGATAGGAGGAAAACACTGGATAACAAATGAAAAACCCCTTCAGGATCAAACCTTAATCGTGCCAGCCATTGCTATCAGCCCAGAGGGATCTTATACAAATGGCACTGACTTATATTACGGTGTTTATGTAAATCCTAACGCTAGATTGCTTTTTCTGGATAATAGTGAAGATACCCAAAGATATAAATACGGAAAAAAAGATGGTTCTAATGATTATGAGATAAAGCGAACTTACAAGTATGATGAAAAAATAAAAAATAAAGATGAAGAGCGTGATAACGAAGACGCTGAATATTTTTTAGGAAAAGGAAATGAGCAATATCGTTATTTGTGGGAATTAAGAGGTCAAATCAATAAGTTGGGTGATAAGGAGAAGGGGAAGAATACTGTAACTAAAACTATACAAAATGTCTTTCAGTTGAAAACAGAGAGTAACTTGTTGAAGAACAGAATTCATTTCAAAAAGGATGATGGAAAAGATGATACTGAAAGAAATGATAAAGAAACAGAAAAAGCTAAAGACTTAGCACATCAGGCGGCTTGCGAGCTTCCTAAGGGAAACTATCACTGTTTTTACCACGATAACGGGGGAACTTTAATGGGGCATATCTCCGCCGTAAATATAGGCGAGGGAGGGCGTGGAAGTAGTGGCTATCCTATGCGTGCCGATAGGGTGAATGAGGTAAACTATAAATGGTTAATTAATTTGCTTGATGGAGATGCAAATTTTCCCTTAGCAAAATTATGGAGTTATGTGTTTGAATTAAATCCAGATTGTCTAGTAACGTCTCCTCCAGCAATTAAACAAAACCGCACAACTAACAAACCTGATGCTTTCTACCCTACTAATTGGCCTTACGACAAAGTCAAAAAAGATGGATTTAAAAATCCTGTCATTGGTAGTATAAATAGTTTGATTCAATATTATAAAACATTTAATCAGTCAGCAACTAAGAGAAATAATCCTAGCCAAGACCCATTTCCGCCTCGCGTTACGAATCCGAGCATTCCTGGTTATGATTATAAATTTGATATCAAAAAAATTGAAATATCTGTAAAGTTAGACAATACTGGCTACCGGGTATGGAAAAAGTTCAACGCTGGTGGACAAGACCTCACTTTAGGTTTTAACGAAAATGAACGAGTAGATGCGGGGAAAACGATGGCAGAAGCCTTGAGTGATTTTCATGTATATCCTGGGATGAAAGCCAGTAATATCACGCCTAAAATAACTGATTCTAAATTATCGGCTACCTCCTTTGCTAAATATGTACTAGGACAGCTTAATGATGATGATGTTAAGAAGCAATGGCGCAAAGATAATAAACTAGATGCAAATGCTACTGTTGATGCTTCTAGTTTAAAAACCGATCAAGAATGGTGTCACCTGTTTGGTCATGGGGATGGCGGTCCAGAAGAATTGGGTAATTTTGTTTCTGGTAGCAAACACTGCAACACTGAACAACTGGCGATTGAAACTGGTCAACGTCGCGTCAGTCAAAATGAAACCGATTTTACAGCAGTTGAACGAGGTAAATTAAAAGCCCGAATTACGGCTTATTTGATACCGAATGCGGGTACATGGGTAACAGGAGGAAGTTATACGCAAAAAAGTTTAAATGAAAAATTAGGTATTGACAAGGAAAATCCTCAGCTGGACTTAGTAACACAAAGAGATAAATTTTTTGAAGGCGTGCCGTTAGCAAAGCCAGTTAAATATAGATTAAAAACAGATGGTTCTGGTAACATAGATGATCAGGCTCTTAGAACAGCTTTTAAAGCCTTGTCAGATGAAATTAGTAGTCCTGCTACTGATGCAAAAAAAAAGAAACAGCTTTTCCAATTCCGGCACAATTTAGAAAGACATTTTTTCATGTATCTACCAATAGCCCGTTGGATGCGCTACAAGCTTTATTATGATGGGAAAAAAGTGTTTGACCACATCTACGATGCTCAAAGTGAAAGCATAAACTTACATGAATGCCAGATCCTTGATTACATGGTAGAAAGAGCGTTATATATAGCAATGGGTAAAGAGTCTGAGTACAAGCAAAAAATTAAAAGCCGTGTAGAAAAACTGCTACCTAGCGAGGAAGAAGCGGGGATTATCGGCAGAGTTTTAGATTTAGATCAAAAACTACATGAAATCCGCAATAACCTGAATTCAATAGAGGGGTTTGCAGAACAAATAGCAGGGGAAATGTCCACAATAAAGGACCGTCTAAAAGTGCTTAATCCTGATTTTCCAAACATAAAACTAGATCAACCAACAACAAATTGCAGCCACCTAGAAACAGCGCTTAAAACGGCCAATACTGACATTGAATCCCAAAGAATTATTTACACTGAAATTGAAAAAGATTTTAACAAGATGACCGTAGAACAGCAAAATCAAAGCCAACTTAAATTGATTATTACAGACACAGGTTTGGGGATGAAAATTCAGAATTTGAAGACAAAGGTTGAGGACATACAGAAAAGTCAAGCAACTATACAAACTGACATTGAGAATATGAAAAAAGAACTTGCGAAGGAAAAACCTGATAAAACAGTAATGGAAGTTGACAGTATTGAAGAAAAAGCCAGAGGAGTTAAGAGAAAGCTTGAAGAAATAAAAGAAGATCAATCAACTTTATCTGAGCATGACAGGAGAAAACTAAGAAAACAACAAAGTATGCTTTTAAATGCTAAGAAACTGTAAATCAATCTATCCCATTAAAAAACCAACCTACTTACATGAGCAATCCCCACCTTCAATCCATCAAAAACCAACTCAACTTAGGTCATTTGACACTGGATCAGAATGCCATCGGTTCAGCTTTAGCTAATCAACTTCAACAAGCCTTTTCTGGAGAAATATTACAACTTGAAGGAGTAAAACAACCCATCACTGAAACGGATGATTCCTTGCATTTTCAAGCAAGAATACCTTCATTACTGGGAGTAAGACTGCAAGCTGTTGAGGGCATCTTTTTTGTATATAATGGTCAGTTAGAATACCTTCTAAAAGCCACTCTCCCGAAGGTTTGGGATTTTTCTTGGTCTTATCCAGACCTTCCCGATTATACTAATTTTGGCAACGATCCAGATGCGGGTAATCAATCCTCACTTTTTTACGACTTACGATTTCCCGCTGATAAGCCGATGGTACTGGTTTTTTCTTCCCACAATTTTCAGACAGATCAAACCCCAAAATCCTATCTCACATTACTAGATACTACCTTAAATATTAGTAAAATTCATCAGGGGCTAAATTTTGTTTCAGAGATAGCACTTTCAGAGATGCCACTTTTACATACACTAATAGAATATGCGGGTTATAAAGATTCATCTTTACCTTTTTATGGATATATAAATCAACAACCTGAATACGAAGAAATACGCTTAGAGATAGAACTAAATTTTACTAAAACCTATGAAAATATTTTCAGTTTTGGGATTTATTCACTTGTCTTGCATACCAGCATCTCTCTTTATGCTAACTATATAGGATCGGGGATTAGCTTTTTAGGGAGAGTTACCATAGGAACCTCAAAAACACCTAAAAACGTAGAGATAGTCTGGCCCGTAGGGAGTACACAACTCATCATCGAAAATGCAGAACCTATTCCTTTTCCCGGTTTCGATACTTTTACTAACTTATTAAGTGGTCATTTACCTAACAATAGCGATACCTTTCCTCTGGCAATAAACTCATTAAGTACCCTAGAAATTCGTGAATTATCCTTACACTTATCCCTAAGTCCACTGAAGGTATCTTATATTGTCTTAAGTATCGGTACCACAGCAAACTGGAATCAACCCTTATTAGGAAAAGCATTAACAATTGAAGGTTTATTATTACGATGGGAAGTTAGCCCCGGAGATCCGACTCCTATTCGTTTTTATCTTCTATCCGCTTTCAATGTGGGAGGGGGTTTAGTAAACGCTTCAGCTGTCTTTCCCGACTTTGCTTTTTATGGTGAACTTGGCTTATATCAAACCATCGCCCTAGAGCAAATCATTGAGGAAATAATCCCCAATGCTCACCTGCCACACATCTCTATATTAGACCTTGCGATAAGTGCTGATATCAAACAAGGGTTATACGCCTTTGAAATAGAGATGGCTAGTGATTGGGAATTGAACTTGGGAGGAACTTCTATCTTACCCCTTAAATATTTACATCTAGAGATAGAAAAGAACCTTGGTGGTAGCTTTGCTACAATTAACAGTGTTCTGACTATTGCCGGGGTAGATCTGATTCTGCTGGCGACTAATGCCAACGAAAGTGGGGGTTGGACTTTTGCCGGAAGTACCAGACCTGGACAGCAAATTCCCATCGGACTGTTAATAAAAGATTTAGTAACAACCTTTGGAATAACAGATGAAGGTTTTCCCAAAGCTATTGAGGGATTAGTGGTTGAAAATATAGCAACTTATTTCAATACTGAAACAAAAAATTTCTACTTTACCTGTGAATCTATATTGGAGATCGAAGAAGAAATAATTGATGTAATTCTTCAAATTAATATTACCCAACAATTAGACGGCTCTTATAAAAAACACTTTGATGGACATATCACTATTGGGAGCTTAAAATTTGCCCTCATTTTCGATACTGACCAAACCTCTACCAAATTCCTTGCTGCTTACCATGATGACCAGACGGTAAAAGTTAAAGACCTGATTGGTTATATTGATTCTCAGCTAAAAAATGATATACCAGAAGGACTAGAAATCAACCTGAAAGATGCTTTATTTGCCTATTCTAAACAACAAACCTTAACTAATTTTCTCTTTGGTTTAAATATTGATGGTGGCATTAACCTCTCTAACCTACCCCTAGTCGGACAAGAATTTCCTCCCAATCAAACCCTGAAAATTTCCCTACAAATCTTAGCAACTAAAGCTGATTTTACAGCCCCAGAATTACAAGCCTTAAACACTTTATATACCGACGGAGGCATTAAACTACCCACCACCGATATTAACCAACGTCTCGACCTTATCCCCTCGCTTCAATTCGGAAGCGAAATCCAACAATTAGAACTCCCCATCACCATCAATAAACAGACGGGTCAAATAGAAGGAACAACCCCCCCACGGGATAATAACCTTTCTCCCCCAGTCGTCACCCCTTCCTCTACTCCCACCCCAATTAGTGATAGTACCAAATGGTTTACACTGCAAAAAAGCTTGGGTCCCGTCCACTTTCAAAGAATTGGTCTGAAATACCAAGACTCAAAAATCTGGGTTTTATTAGATGCCAGTCTTAACCTAGCCGGACTTTCCCTCTCCCTCGATGGACTTGCCGTTAACTCCCCCCTCAATCAATTTGACCCCAAATTTGACCTTAAAGGCATCGGCATCGACTACAAAGGCAGCGACACCCTAGAAATCGGTGGCGCATTCCTCAGAACTACCCGAAACGGCATAGACGAATACAACGGGGCCGCCGTTATCAAATTTAACGTCAAAGCCAAAACCCTCAACCTTTCCGCCATAGGGTCCTATGCTTATTTTCAAGGACATCCCTCCCTCTTTATCTACGCCATTCTTGACTACCCCATCGGTGGACCCTCTTTCTTCTTCGTCACCGGATTAGCCGCCGGCTTTGGCTATAACCGCGCCCTCAAAGTCCCCACCATTGACCAAGTTGCCACCTTCCCCCTCGTCGCCGAAGCGGTTAACCCTCCTCCGGCTGAGGGTTCTAACTCAGACCAAGCCGCCCGACTCACAGGAGAACTAACCAAACTCCGAGACTATATCCCCCCCGAAACTGGGCAAATATTCCTCGCCATCGGCATTAAATTCACCTCTTTTAAACTGATTGACTCTTTTCTCCTGCTTACCGTCGCTTTTGGTAATCGTTTTGAACTTAATATACTTGGTTTAGCCACCCTCATCGCCCCCCCAAATGTAGGCGCAGGAGTCCCCCCGGTTGCCCAAGTACAACTAGCCATCAAAGCCAGTTTTCTGCCCGCCGAAGGATTTATCGGCGTTATTGCCCAACTTACTCCTAACTCTTATATCCTTTCTCAAGCTTGTCATCTCACCGGAGGATTTGCCTTTTATGGCTGGTTTGCCCCTAACGTCCATGAGGGAGATTTTGTCCTCACTTTAGGGGGTTATCATCCCCTCTTTAAAGTCCCAGACCATTACCCGAAAGTACCTCGCCTTGGGCTTAATTGGCAAGTTAGCAGTGAACTTTATATCAAAGCAGATGCTTATTTTGCCCTGACTCCTTCCGCTATCATGGCCGGGGGACACCTCCAAGCTACTTGGAATAGTGGTCCTCTGAGTGCTTGGTTCAACGCCGGGGCAGATTTTCTCATGTCTTGGAAACCCTATCACTACGATATTTCTATCTATATTGATATGGGGGTTTCCTATACTTTCCAATTTTTCGGGACTCAGCATATTACCGTTCAATTAGGGGCAGATTTACACATCTGGGGACCCGAATTTACAGGTATTGCCCATATTCATCTTTGGATTATCTCTTTTGATGTGAGCTTTGGTAGCAGTGCCTCGCAAGCACCCACAGCCATTGACTGGAATGAGTTTAAAACCTCTTTTCTCCCTGCTGCTGATGCTATTTGTACCATTGCCGTTAAAGAGGGTTTAGTCAGAAAAGTTAATCAAGACGATAAAACAGATTTAGGGAACATTAATCCTAAAGATTTCTGCTTAGTCGCTAATTCAGTCATTCCTATTAAAACTTGTAATGTTAATCTTAATACTCAGGAAATTAATACCCAGTTTGGCATCGGTTCCATGGCAGTAACAGCCTCTGAGCTAATCTCAGAATTAACGATTACTATTAATAAAAATGGTACAACGCTAAACTCAACAGAATTTGACGAAGATTTTGCTTGTACTCCCCTATTTAAAAAAGTTCCCGTCGCACTTTGGGGCGAATCTTTAACCCCTAGTTTGAATGGTAATCAATTTATTGAAAATACCCTATCTGGATTAGAAATTAAACCTAAAAAACAACCAGAACTGGGGGCAACTCAAGCCATTAATCGCAGTAAATTACAATTTAGCACTACTTCAATTAATAATGCTTATCATTGGCGAACGATTAGCACTTTTCAGGAGGAAACCACTAAAAACATTAGTAACACTATTGTAGATAATGCAGTCAACAACACCAGAGATAATTTACTAAAAGCACTAAATTTGAAAAGTGAAGAAATTGATCTCAGTGCAACAATTGCCGATCATTTATTAGGTTCACCTAAAATTGGAGTTTTAGTTAATTAATTATTATTAAAGGAGTCAAAAATGCCAGAAACTACCACAACTGAACCCACTAAAATTGAATTTATTCAGTATCATCAACCAGCTTTAAAAGATGGTGACTATGAAATTACTGTTACACAAACCATAGAAAGTGGAGCAAAAATACCTAGAACTACTTTTACAACAGATATTACAACAAACCAGAAAACTAAACCTATTCGTTTTACTGTATCAGGAGAACGCTTTGAATTAAAACCTACAGACATCCACGCTGTATTTCCCCCTGATGGTAGCTTAGGGGAACATTCCAATGTTTTACCCCATATTATCCTAAACCGTAGTACCTTACCTTGGGAACGTCAATCTGTTAGTAATAATAATGATACTGCTTGGTTAGCTTTATTATTATTTGAAGAAACAGAAAACCCCGAATCCAAAATTATTACCCTAGAAACCTTAAAAGATATTAATATTTATACTGCTAAATTTCCTAATTTTAGCCTAGAAAGTGGACAACATGAAGACGATAAAGTAATAATTATTGATGTCCAGAAACAGTTATTAGAAAAAATTTTACCCACTAAAGAAGACTTAACTTATCTTGCTCATGTTCGTCAAGGAACAGATGAGCAAGGAAAATTAATCGGCGATGAATTAGCCGTTATTATTTGTAATAGACTTCCTCAAAAAAGTGGCAGAAGTATCGTCCATCTGGTTTCTTTAGAAGGACGTTATAATAATAACGGTTTTGATTTTCAGGGAGCAGGAGATAATGATAATATTCGTTTAGTTAGCCTAAAAAGTTGGAGTTTTTCTTGTATTGATGAAAAGCAAAGTTTTCAAGGACTTTTGACCCATCTTAACCGAGAACCTAGTACCCTAAGATTGCCACAAGTTAATAATACTGAAGCCGAAAAATATCTATCTATGGGTTATGTTCCCCTACCCCATTTTTTACGACAAGGAGGGAAAACCTTCTCTTGGTATCATAGTCCTTTAATCACAGGAAACAACCCTAACAATAACATCACTTTACCCATTCGTACAGCAGATGAATTAATCATATATAATCCTGATAATGGTATGTTTGATGTTTCATACTCTGCTGCTTGGGAATTAGGAAGATTACTCGCTTTACAGAGTAAAAATTTATCCGTTAGTCTCTATAATTGGAAACGCACTCATAGACAAAGCTTACAAAATGTAGAAACTCATTTACCTGTTTATAATCAACCTAATACAGAACTTCCTGAAAGTATTTATAATTGGTTTGAAGATTTAAATCTTCTTAAAGGTGTACCCTTTAATTATCTCGTTCCCGATGAACTTATGTTACCTGTAGAATCAATTCGTTTCTTCTATCTTGATTCCCTTTGGATAGAATGCTTATTAGATGGAGCCTTTAGTATTGGTCGAGTAACTACATCAGATCATAAACATGATCAAGAAAATAAAACAAATCTTGCTGTTAACAATTACCCCACAGTAACTGGTTTTTTACTCCGTTCAGATGTAGTGTCAGGTTGGCCAGGTTTACTCGTTGATGGTTATAATGAAGATGATACAAAAAAGATTGAACTACTACGGATGGAACGTCTTTCCGCTAATGTTTTAATTAAGGGAGAAATCAAGAGATTAGATATTCACCAAAAACCAGAAACCTTACATTTCGGACTAGACTGGGATGATGAGAATAAAACCTTTTACAAAAAATTAAAAAACTTAGATGGTCAGGAAATTAACAAAAAGGTTGATAATATTCCTTGGAAAGATTCAGAAAAAAGAGTTATAGATATCAATTCACTTACTAACAGGATTAAAGAACAAGTGGACAATAGTAGCTCATTTACCTCTGCACAATTGGCTTTAGAGATGATTGAAGGAGTAGAAAAAGTGAGATTTATTGGTTCTTAAAAACCTATTAACTAGGTAGGCATTAAAAATTATCAGATGCCCCCCTTATTAAGGTAGGGCTGTTTCATTCTCCCATCAGAATATCAAAAGTAAAAGCGATCACTGTCAGGTAAAATG
Organism: Microcystis sp. M53602_WE12; assembly: GCF_030065455.1. Taxonomy (NCBI): domain Bacteria; kingdom Bacillati; phylum Cyanobacteriota; class Cyanophyceae; order Chroococcales; family Microcystaceae; genus Microcystis; species Microcystis sp. M53602_WE12. Next base: position 10,385 of record NZ_JASJFB010000074.1, read on the forward strand.
AGAAGTGAACGCGAACTTTTGAAAGATATGTTGAGCTTAATAGAAAAACTAAAACAAGTCAAGGACTTTCGGAAAGAT
>NZ_JASJFB010000657.1:0-2007 GCF_030065455.1 Microcystis sp. M53602_WE12
CCAAGCTTTTCTGGTCGGAACCCCCTAAGCCGAGTTTTCAAGGTGCTGCGCCGTCCACTTGGTTTTCGAGACTGGCCTTTTAATTCTAACGTAAAGCCAACCTAGAACGGCGGGGTTTCAGACCCAAAATTTCCGATGAACCGCCAATTCCCGTTAATCCCACGACAATTCCGATAAAAAAGCTAAATATTGTCAATAAAGAATAGTCCATTTTTGCCTCAGTTGTCTCTTTTCTCCGGTGTGTTTCTGGTGGTTAAGAGACAAAATTAGTTAATTAAGCCTTTAGAACCGACTAAAAGAGCAAAAAAGAGTATTAGTAAGCTTTTATCGCTGTTTAATCTTTTAGTCTCTGTTTATAACCAGTAATCTCCCGAATCGAAACTTAATTTTCTTGCTATCTTGTAAAATGTAAGTGTATTTTAATACGATTGCGATTGAATCATGGTTAAAATACGGTCAAACCCTATACATTTTTTTGCCAGAGGATTAGCTACCGTGAGCATCATCATCGAGCGAGTATCGAAAAAATTCGGCACCTTTACTGCTTTAGACAACATCAACCTAGAGATCAAATCGAATCGTCTGGTGGCACTGCTGGGGCCGTCCGGTTCAGGAAAAACCACTCTCCTGAGAGCGATCGCAGGATTAGAACCTCCCGACACAGGCAAAATTATCATCAATGGCAAAGACACAACCCATTTAAATGTCAGAAAAAGGAATATTGGCTTTGTTTTTCAGCATTATGCGCTTTTTAAACACCTGACGGTGCGTCAGAATATCGCTTTCGGTTTAAATATTCGCAAAGCTACCCCGAACTATATTCAAAAACGAGTGGACAATCTCTTGAGTTTAATTCAATTGCAGGGATTAGGCGATCGCTATCCGGCCCAACTATCCGGGGGTCAACGTCAACGGGTTGCCCTGGCCCGGGCCTTAGCGGTGGAACCGGAAGTATTATTATTAGATGAGCCTTTTGGGGCCTTGGATGCCAAAGTTAGAAAAGAGCTACGAGTTTGGTTGCGACAGTTACACGAGGAGGTCCATGTCACCAGTGTTTTTGTCACCCACGACCAGGAGGAAGCCATGGAAGTGGCCGACGAGATCGTAATTTTCAATGAGGGTAAAATCGAACAGGTGGGAACTCCCGATCAGGTGTACGATCATCCTGCCTCTGCTTTTGTGATGAGTTTTATCGGCCGGGTGAATGTTTTGCCACCGACCTCGGCTGCACTATTCGAGCAGCTCGGAGGGGGTACTAACGGAGTCAAGATTTTCATTCGTCCCCACGACCTAGAAATTCTCTCTTTTCCCAATGGGTCTAGCATTGAGGCAAAAGTCGAGCGCATTATCCATCTGGGTTGGGCCATCGATGTGGAATTAATTCTACCGGATCGCTCTCTCCTGATTGCCCATCTGAATCGAGAACAACTGGCTCAACTGCATCTCCAAGTCGGGGAGCAAGTTTATGTTCGTCCTCGGGATGCTCGCGTTTTTGCTTAAAAGTAAACGTTCCAAAACTCGATTAAATTCTGTGGTGCGATATAGAGTTTTTCTCCTTGTCCCAATAATAGACTTGTCGCACCCACAGCATCGCCATACATGGTGTGATCGGGTTCCGCACAAAGTCACAGGCACTCATCGTCATCGAAAATTTTGGGTCTGAAACCCCGCCGTTTTACGGCGGCTTTGCTGTTAAATATGAGCATCGTTTACGAAATATAGCGTTTTTCAGTCTGCTGAGGTACAAAAGTTATGGGTTTTAGGCAAAAGGCAAGAGGCAAAAGGCAAAGGGGAAGAAAAACAGGTGTACCTCACTAGCTTAGGAAACGCTATATATGCTAAAATGTGAGACATGGAAAAAGCCTATTCGTTTCGATTTTACCCCACACCAGAACAAGAGTCGCTATTGCGGCGCACTTTGGGCTGTGTAAGATTGGTTTACAATAAAGCTCTCCATCTCAGAACACAAGCATGGTACGAAAGACAAGAAAGAGTAGGCTACGCTCA
>NZ_JASJFB010000547.1:0-3472 GCF_030065455.1 Microcystis sp. M53602_WE12
AACAATTAAATACTGTGGGACACACAGAAATGTACGCTTGGGGAGTAGTCTTTAAGAGTGATTACCTTGTAGGTGTAGACGGACTAGACATGAAACTGTAAGACCAAAATTAGCTTTGCTAGTAGCGGCAAGATTCAGCCCAAGAATCTCCGCACTTTTAGGGCGGAGAGTGTCAAGACAGATGTATTAGCAGCTGCCTGTAAGCATCCCACCAAAAAACTAATGCGCTCCGGGGTTTGGGGGCGGCGCCACGCCCCCAACGGGGGGTTTGGGTAGGGTTGATTCATGAATCAACCCTACCTGGAATCAACCCTACCTGGAATCAACCCTACCTGGAATCAACCCTACCTGGAATCAACCCTAGGGGTTTGGGGGGTTCTACCCCCCAAAAGCTCGGATTGAGCGATAAAATCGCAAGTAATACTAAATCCGTTGAGTATAGGCTACATATCAGGAGAGGCACTGACTTGAAAATAGAGGCTGAAATAACGCCAATTCGTCAATCAGAATATTTTCATGCTTGGCGGTGCCAACTTTGGCATCGGGACTGCTGATCGCTGATCGCTAAACTTGCACTCCTACTCGATCGCTCCTGCTTGTTGTAATAAAGAAACGATCGCCTGATGGTGATTAAATTTAGCTAACATTAAAGCGGTCATTCCCCCTTGATTTTTCTGATTTAAGTTCACCTTTCCCCCGTCTAACAGGACTTTAACCGTGTCGAGACAACCGTGATAACTAGCCCACATTAACGGGGAAGCACCGCTAAAATCGAGTTTATTGACATCGGCACCGATATCGATTAACCAGCGCACCAATTGACTATTATTGTCCTCACAAGCTTTCATAAGGACGGTTTTGCCATCGGGATAAACGGCGTTGGCATTAGCCCCGTATTCGAGGAGATAACGGCAGATTTCCGTAAATTGGCGCTGTAAAGCTAAAGTTAACGGTGTTTCTCCCTGCTGAGTTAGGTTAGGCTCCGCTCCTTGTTTTAACAATTCTAAAACGATCGCTTCGTATCCCTGCACCGTGGCGATAAGCAAGGGTGTATCACCAAAATGGTTACGGTGATTGACAAAAGCGCCAGCTTGTAGTAAGGCCTGGACGATCTCTAAATGTCCTTCGATCGTCCCTAAATGCAGGGCCGTTTCTCCCGCCTGATTTTGATTGTCAACACGGGCCCCCTGAGCAAGTAAAAGTCGGACAATATCGAAATATCCCTCAGCAGCGGCGATCATCAGGGCAGTTTCTCCCTCCTCCGTGCTAATGTTCGGATTGGCTCCCGCTTGCAGTAAAGTTTGTACGCTGCCGAGATTTCCCTTCTCTACAGCCAAAATTAGGGGAGTCTCCCCGGATAAAGTGGGAGCATCGAGGGGCATACCACGGGTAATAAACAATTCGAGGATTTCTGGGCAATTGGCGACGAGAGCCTGTAACCAAGCTTGTTGACGGATTTCTTCATCTACACCACGATCGAGCAGTAAATGGACAATTGCGGCGTAATTTTGTTTGATCGCTACAGATAAAGCCGTATCTCCATCCTGATCGCGCATATTGACCCGAGCGCCGGCGGTTAATAACTGTTCTGCGATCGCTGTATGACCCTTATAAGTGGCGATCATTAGTGCTGGTGTACCATCTTGATTGACCTGATTGACATTAGCACTGGCGGCGATTAATTGAGCAAGGATTTGACTGTGATTGAGGGCAGCCGCTAACATGAGAGGGCTTAAACCTTGAGGTTGTTTACTTTTGTTGATATCAGCCCCAAATTCTCGCAAAATTGCCACAATTTCCCTATGACCCCCCTGCACGGCATAGATTAAAGCCGTAGTATTTTGCCCATCAGTGGCGTTGACATTTGCCCCCTGACTCAGTAAAGCTTGAACCCGCGCGAGATTGCCCTGACGCGCCGCTTGTATTAACAAGATATCCCAATTAGAAGCCATTAACAGTGACCGATCGGCAGAAAGTATTTTTTCTATTATCGATCTTTCTAGACAGGTAAACGGACAGAAAAGCTACTACCCCGTTCTAATTCTGAGGTGACGGCAATAGTTCCCCCATGAGCATCGATAATGCGACGGGAGAGATAAAGTCCTAACCCATTGTTGGAACTGTCTGGGGAACCGGAGTACAGACGCTCGAAAATCCGGGGTAGTTCTTCTGCTGAAATTCCTATACCAGTATCCTCGACGACAATGGTGACAAAAGTATCTTCCTCTGTAGCGGGGATGAGATGAATTTTCACATCACCCTTTTGGGTAAATTTAATCGCATTGCCGATGAGATTGGTAAAAACGCGCCGCAGTTCCAAGCGATCGCCAGTTAGGAAAATTTCCCCGGCATTTTCGGCATTTAAGCTTAATTCTAGTCCTTTTTCTCGGGCAAGGGGAGTTAACTGCTGACAGACTTCTTCGAGAATATCGATAATCTTTAATTTAGTAAAATTAAGTATCTTTTCGCCGTTTTCATAACAATAAACTTCCAAAAGATTATTAACCATTTCCAAGAGATTTTGATTACTGCGAATAATCACATGAATGACTCGACTCATTTCGGGAGTAATCTCACCGTATAAACCTTCTTGAAATAGTTCTAATATGTGATTGACAGACACTAAGGGAGTTCGCAAATCGTGGGTCATCCTCGAAACAAAATCTTCTTTTTGTCTAGCCAATTGCTCTTTTTCTTGTTTGGCAATCGCCACTTCTTGTTCCGCTTCATAGATGCGTAGGGCGTTTCGCATCGCTTGATTTAAGCGCGAGGCAGAAAGACGAAATTTACTCAGATAATCGGAAGCACCGGCTTTCATCATATCTACGGCAATTCCTTCGTCTCCGTGACCGGTTAAAACAATTAGGGGTATTTTAAGTCCCTGTTGCCGAATTTCCCGCACCAAAGTCAAACCATCTCGATCGGGTAGAAGATAATCGATAAACATACAGTCGAAAAGATTATTGGACATCTTTTCTTTAGCCTCTTGATAGTCAGCGGCTTCTGTTATTTCTATCGCCATCTCCGATGTTCTTAAGAATCGGCGCACGGCGATCCGATCTACTTCATTATCATCAACAATTAGAATTCTTAACTGGTTTAACATTGCCAATTTAAATCTGAATTTCATTACTGTCTGATCTACCCTGATAGAATACCTTGAATCGGGTTCGATGGTCAAGACATTTTCGAGGTCGATTCTTACAGCTTTTTTCTTAAAGATGAAGTATAACCTAATTTGCTATTGACGACCGAATCGTGACGACTGGCCCCCCAAAACGAAAAATTAGTACCTCACTATTAAGATGACTGCCACAATCGGAAACAATACTTAGGGTCTGCTGAAAAAGTTTTTCGGTGGTGGCAGGGTGTGGGGTGTGGGGTGTGGGGTGTGGGGTGTGGGGTTTTACCAGTTTTGAGGTGGCCAATTACCTAATTTTCAGGGAAAAAGTCCAGGAATTTTCCCCCCGAT
>NZ_JASJFB010000158.1:0-2013 GCF_030065455.1 Microcystis sp. M53602_WE12
GTGGTCGAGGGAATCAACAATAAACTTAAACTAATAAAACGGAGAGGCTATGGCTTGAGAAACTTTCGGAATTTTTGGGTTAGAAGTATGTTATCTTGGCATCTTGTATGTTGATTTAGCATAAAGGGTAACGAAGAGCCGCACTACTTCTGTCAGGAAAGCATTCAAACTTCGCAAATCATCTTCAATTTGTTGCTGAATATTAGGAATTGTTTTCTCCCACTCGCCTAAGCGATTGGCAGGGAAGATAGTATAGAGTAATTTACTTTCTCTCTCAATCCAAGTAACATTAAGTGTATGTTTATCGGGATTAACCGTCATACTTTCTAAGTTTTTGAGACCATCAATTGGGTCTTCCATTGATAAAACTTTTGGCGATATTTTATTATACGAGTAGAAAGTTACGTTAGTTTGAACGATTACATACCCAACTCTTGTTGCTCCTCTGAAAAACTCAATCTCAATAACTTGCTCACCTCTTTCAAGAGGAACAAGGGTAAAAATCACTTCGTTGGAATCGCCTTTAACTGGAACAGTCAACTGCTGCTGATAAGGTCTTATGGCAAATGCTGGAGCAGTAACCTTGACATTTAGTTCAACTTGCTTAGTATTACGTCCTACTGTAAGCAAAATTTTTTCTTGAACACGAGTAAATTCTGGAATCTCTTCAGTTAGCTGAATCTTTAACTCAGCTTTTTGCTCAAGAACACATTCTGATGGGAATTCGATTCGAGTGTGGCGTTGAATTGTTACGCTATTAGACGACGGAAGGGGTTTAGGCTGCTCAGAGCAAGGCGGCCGAATAAACTCCCCACGCTCGTTAATACTCCCTTTATTCGAGTTAAAATAACCCGGGTTGCCGATATATTTTCTGTTTAAATCCGCTTCTCCACCTGCCAATTTGTCGGGTGGAACCCTAACCGTCGGTTCCACCTTTACATATGAGTTTATGTCTTGAACAAATTCAGTTTTTCTTAGCCTTAGTCCCTCACGGATTACTGATAAGCTTGTTTCTGGATGAGTGAGCAGTTGAAATTGAATACAGAAATCAGCCAACTGGAAATATCGAGCCTTAATAGCTTGATAAGCTGTCTCAAGCAGGTCCAAATCGACTTGGCTCAGAATAGTTGCAAAATCAGCTACAAGGCTTTGAGTTTCAGCAGCAAATTTCTTTAAGAGAGTATCAGCTTCACTAAACTTATTTTGTCCCAGCAATGCAGCAAGTTGTACGAGTTGTCTGTTACGAGTGTTAGGAAAGTATGCAGCCAAAGCATAAGCCTCGGCGAATTCCCCTTCTCCCAGAAGAGCGACAATCGGTTGCAGCCAAGTTTCACGAGGTGTTTCACTGCGAGTTTCCATTTCCTATACCCTTTCTGACAACGTGGAAAATCTCGTCCTCACTGGTACTGGTAATCTTAATGGCACGGGTAATGCCTTGTCAATTTGGTGGGGCCATTAATGCCCCTCTCGCTTTTACCCGGGCAACAGATAGCACCACGACCAATATTAACACCATTGTTACTAACGTCTTTACCGATGCTAATGGCGCAACAGCCGGAAATCAAGCTATCGGGATGAACAGTGCTGCTTTAGTGCGGGTTGCTAATACTACTACCACTTACCTAATTATCAACGACGGTACGGGGGGTTTCCAAAGTGCTAATGATTTGGTGATTAATCTCACCGGGTTAACGGGTAGTTTACCGGCGCTCGGCCCTATTCCAGTCAATAGTTTCTTTGTCTAGATTGATGGGGGGGATTAATTCTCCCCTTTTAATGCTCCCGTTCAAGTAATTTTGATACAAAAAAAGTTAAGAGGCTCTTCTCGACTTTGTGTTATAAGTAGCTGGTTATAATTAAATTAAAAATGGATTTTGCCTCTGATCCCCCCTTAGTCCCCCCTTGATAAGCTATCCCTTATAGGGATCTTTCTTAACAATTTTTTCATTAAGCACTCCAACTCTTATCCTGACTTGATTTCAGTTTTTTCTTTGTCAGTAAGGGTGTCAACAA
>NZ_JASJFB010000185.1:0-6029 GCF_030065455.1 Microcystis sp. M53602_WE12
AAATTTATTATAAACAAATACAAAACAAAAATTTTATGTGATAATATTTAGATAGAGTAACCACTTTTCTGAACAGGAGAAAATTCAACTATGATCAACCGAAATAAGAGCTTTCAAAGCCTCAAAAATCAAGTTTTCCGGCTGCTGATTTTCCTCTTAACTGTCACTTTGCTCCTAGGGGGAAGGGGAAATGCGATCGCCTTGCCCCTACTCCCCGAACAGTTGGCCGTCATCGACCGTGCAACGGCAACGGGTGGCACTGTGGTGGAACCCGTTAAGAAAAAAAATGAGGTTTCTAGCCCAAAAATTCTGGAAGATGCCCAAATTGCCTATGAAAAAGCCATCCAAGCGGCAAAATCGGCTATCGATGACCTAAAGGCTCAACTAGCCGCTCCTTCTCTCGACAAGAAGATTATCGAAGCTCAACAGGACAACCTAGAGGACTTAGCGGATAATATTGACGATCTAGGGGAAAAAGTGAGTAAATTGACGAAAAAATTGACCAAATCCGGGGCTAAACTCAGTGAAACCCTGCAAAACAACCTTATTACCCTAGAAAATAGCCTCGTTAATACCTCCGAGACGATCGATATCTTAGCCGACGACACCGAACGACTCAAAGACAGTGCTTCCCCTTTCCTGAAAACTCGCGTGGAAAAGACCATCGACGCGGTTAAACAGACTCTACAGGAAAGCGATCGAGCTTGGCAAGAACTGATCTCCTCGGCCACAACGGAACTGGAGAAGACTAGCACCCCGAAATAAATAGGGCTTGCAAGGGCATACAATCGGTCTTTTTTGGGGTAATTATCGTTTTTACCCCAAAATTATCAAATCCGATCCCTAATAGCTGTCTCCCGTCTCCTGTCTCCTGTCTCCTGTCTCGGAGTCTCGACTAGAAAATTAATTTTGCACGACTACTTACCAATCATGACGCTTACCTATCAACCACCAACCCCCCATCGCTGGCACTTTGATAATCGGGCGATTTTGCCCCTCAGAAACCCTAATTTCTGGAAAATCGAGAGTGGAGTCGTGAAAACCTCCACCTGGTTAGAAGATGGAACCCTGATCGTCTTGGGATTGTGGGGACCTGGCAGTTTTGTCGGTAAAACCCTAGAGAGAGTCAATCCCTATCAAGTTGAGTGCATCACTCCTGTACAAGCAGTTTCCTTTTCCACAGTTGAGAGTTATCAAATGGCAGAAATTCTGCTGTCTCATCTTCAGCAAGCACAAGAGCTAAGTATTATTCGTAGCTACAAACGTACTGATATTATGGTTGTGAAATTACTGTCATGGTTAGGCAATCAATTTGGTAAACAAACTGGTACTGGACAATTAATTGATGTGCGTCTAACTCATCAGGATATCGCTGACTTATTAGGAACCACCAGAGTCACAATTACCCGCGCACTTAATAGTCTAGAACAACAGGGGGCCGTGGAACGTCTTCCTGTCCATCGTCTTCTTTTACGAGAGGAGGACATCTGGCACTACGAGATTTAGAATGGGAAGGATTATCTCTTTTTTCAATCTATGAATTGGTTAGTAGCCCTTTTAATTACTAGCGTGACGAGTTTTGTAGCCACAAATCTCGATGATCTGATGGTGCTAATGTTGTTTTTCTCGCGACTTAATGCTAATTTTCGACCTCGACACCTGATTATTGGTCAATACCTCGGTTTTACCCTGATTCTCCTAGCTAGTTCCCTCGGGTTACTATTTGGGTTACTGGTTTCTAAAGAATGGATTGGTCTATTAGGATTTATTCCTTTGATTATCGGCATTAAACAACTTTTGTCAAGGGAAAATGAGGATTACATTCAAGAAGTAAGAGAAGATGTTAATTATTCTAAAAATCGCTCCTTTTTTCCTCGTTTTCCCTCCCAAACCTATTACGTTGCCGCCGTGACCGTTGCTAATGGTGGTGATAATATTGGTATCTATACCTCTCTTTTTGCCAATAATTCCCCGATGCACGTCTTAATTATTATGATAGTTTTTTATCTCATGATGGGGATTTGGTGCCTCCTAGCCTATTTTTTGATTACCCATCCCAGGATAGCTAAAGTGGTTACAAACTACGGACATAAAATTAGTCCTTTTATCTATATTTTTCTAGGGATTTATATATTAGTTGACAGCCGATCCTATCGTTTATTTTTAATGTCTTAACCAAGAATGCCTAAAAATCGTCTTTTAGCTAGACCAAGCAATCTCTTTTTTTTGTTATTAATTTTGGCGATTATTTTTAATCCTTTCGTGATTGTCAATGCTGGAGAAAGAGGGGTTTTAATGGTTTTTGGACAGGTGCAAGATCACATACTTAATGAGGGCATTCACGGGATTATTCCCGTTGTTAACACGGTAAAAAAACTAAGTGTGAGAATCCAAAAACAACAGATAGCGGCCGAAGCTTCCTCCAAAGACCTACAGGAAGTATTTACAGATGTAGCCCTGAATTGGCATATTTTAGCATCAGAAGTTAATACTATTTTTCAACAAATTGGCGATGAAGCGGCTGTCATTGAACGAGTAATCGATCCAGCAGTGGAGGAAATTCTCAAGGCAGTTATGGCTAAATATACCGCCGAAGAATTAATTACTAAACGGGAGGAGGTGAAAGGAGAAGTGGATATTCGTTTGAGCGAAAGACTGAAAAATTATCATATCGGTGTCGATGATATTTCTTTGGTTCATGTCAATTTTTCCGATCGCTTTACCGACGCGGTGGAAGCCAAACAAATTGCCGAACAGGAGGCCAAAAAAGCCGGTTTTATGGTGCTGAAAGCTCTGAAAGAATCGGAAGTGAAAATCAATCTGGCTAAAGGAGAGGCGGCAGCTCATCGCATTCTCCAAGATTCCTTAAGTCCAGAAGTTTTACAGAACAAAGCGATCGAAAGATGGGACGGTAAACTCCCCCTATTTATGGATGATAATCTGCTCAAGTCCCTTGAATTGGTTAAAGATAAGCGAAAAACTAGATGATAAAAACAATTTATTAAAACCATAAGAAAGAATACTTGATTTTATTGAACTTCCCAGCGAGGAACTCCTCTATGTTATTTAAATCCCAAAAGACAAAGCAGAAATTTAACCCTGATTACTGGCGAGATCATTCGGCCAACGAACGCACCTATCTGTCTTGGATGCGCGCTTCCATCGCTTTGATGGGTTTTGGTCTGGTCATTTTGCGTTTACGAACAGTATCTTCGTCATCTCTAGGACTGGGTTGGTTGTTGGGTTTTGTCTTCGCTATGGTGGGATTATTAACCGTTGTCATCGCCACGCGCCGATATTTTCTCATCCGGCGAGCGATCGATAGTAATAGCTACGAACCTGCTCAAGTCTGGATTATTTGCTTTAGTATAGCGATCGCTTGTCTAGGGTCGGGAATTCTCTATTTTGTCGCCACCAGTCCCGATAGCGGTGGAGTAGAAAGCATCGGTTTCGATTAAAACCCCATCCTCGGACGGAGCGGGATGGGGAGAAAATTGCTCGATACAGGCGGTAAAATCCAGATAACTACTTAGAATTACCCATTTTCCGACCTTTCCCAGGAAGGGGCGAAAGGTGGACAAATCAAAGGACAGGCGCGCCAATGACTGTGGACAGCGACTCCCAAGCGTTGACAATAGCCGTTTCCTCTCCCCTGAAACTTATAAAACCGACAATAACGACAGGTGGAGGAACAACTGACAACTTTGGGGAGAGGATTTCCCTTGGTTTCGATCGCTGTTAGTTTTGGGGATAGGGTGGAAATGGTGTCTAGCAAGGAAGTCTCCAAGGCTAACGGGGTTCACTAGCGACTCTTACCGTACCTAGTCCCAAATTATGTCACAGTCGCCCATCCTCCCGGAGTATAACGGTTGACACGCTCCTAAAAAATTGAGAAAATCCCTTGCTGCCAGAACTATTCCACCACAACACGCCTAGAAAAGCCCCAACTTAAGGAGGCCGCCACCATCATTAATACCATCCACTCTGGCGGCAAATAGGTTGGTTGACAAGCTTTTAATAACAATCTTCCCCCTACCGCTAAAACCGTCAGATAGGCCGCATCTTGTAGGTAAACAAACTCAGCTAACCACCTGACAAATAAACCGGTCAAAAATCGTAGGGCTAACATTCCCAAAATACCACCAGTCAGAAGAATCCAGAATCGATCGGCTAGGGCGATCGCTGTTGTCACACTATCGAGGGAAAAAGCCAGATCCGTAAAAGCAATCAGAACAATAACACGGCCAAAAGATTCTATGGCGAGATTAGTGGCAAAATTTTCGTCTTCTATTTCTATATTTAAAAATTTCTGGCAAAAATGCTTACCCGCTAACCAGATCAGATAAATAGCACCCAGTACCTCCACCTGCCAGAATTTAACTGTCCAACTGGCACTGACTAACAGGGCAACTCTTAACACAAATGCCCCGGCCAATCCCCAGTTTAAAGCCTGGCGTTGTTGTCTGGGGTCGGGAAGTTCTCGCACCAAAGCGGCCAGGGCGACGGCATTATCGGCCGATAGAATGGTTTCTAAGACTGCCAGGGTGAGAATAGTGCCGCAAGTGGTTAGAGAGAGATTTTCAGCTATATCGAGAATTTGAGGGGACATATAATTATATTTTTACTCCTATGACGTTGTAGATGCGTCTTGGTATTTCCTGCTAGGATTCTTGACTATTTTTTTGTCGGTATAAATCTAAGGTCAAGTTCTTGAGCTTGCGATCGATGGCGAGATTGCTGAAAACGCTCTCCTTGACTAGGATTTTGGCCGGACACTATCATCTTAGGTACGGGACAAGCATAAAAGCAAATATTCTTAATTGTCGTTTTAATAAATAAAAGTGATGGAACGGCGAGGGGGTTTCCCAGCTTTGCATAAAGGGAATTTATGGATTTGAAAACAAAGAATATTTGTTTTTATTAAAGCCATTGCCTAGAGTGAAAACAGAGACTCAAAAAGATCACTCAAGGAGATCAAAAACGATGAAACCGAAGCTACTGACAGCCTTCTGTCTATTGCTAATCACAGTTTTTTCTTGCTTCCACCCTGCCATCGCTGGGGCCGTTACCCCCACTGGCGGCGCACCGGCAAAAATTACTCTGGTCGAGCCGGCTGCCGCCGATAATCTGCAAAAACTACAGGAAACTAACGCCTGTGTCGGTTGTGACTTTAACGGAATTAGCCTCAAAGATTTAAACCTGTCCTGGGCCAATCTAGAAGGAGCAAACCTCAGCCAAACGGATCTAGAAAGAACAAACCTACAGGGTGCTAACCTGAAAGGGACTAATCTCCAGGGAGCCGACCTCGGCAAAACTCTCCTAGCGGGAGCCGATTTAAGCGGGGCCAATCTCTTAGGTGCAGATTTAGAAAAAGCCAACCTGCAAGGAGCAAACTTAACCAACGCCAATCTGCAAAAAGCTGACTTAGAGAAGGCCAATCTCACTAATGCTCGGTTAGACGGTGCTAACCTGCAAGATGCGGACGGTGAAGGGGCGATCGGTGTCGATCCCAATCTATTCTAAAAAAAGTTTTTATGGCAGAATCAAGTTTTAGCGGTTTTCAAGGAGAGCAATATCTATGGAAATTACTCCTTTTTCTCAGCGATCGCTAGATGGGGAGGGAGCGGAAATGCTGCTAGACTTTAAAAAAGCCCATCAGCAAGATTTAAAGGCAATTGCCGAGATTTTGGCAAGAATTAGTCACCAATCACCAGAAAAGGTAGAAATTCTCTTGGAGACAATGCTAAAACAACTGATAGAGCCAAAAACACCTTTTTACGAGACGGCAACACCGACGGAACGAGCGCAAGCTTTTCGGGATTGGGCAAGTAGTCACGATCGAGGCAGCGCACTTTTATCCGACTATGCCGTAAGTCGCGATAGTATCTTTGACATCCTCACCGCCGTAAACGGACGGTGATTCCCAAACCTCACGATTTAGGTTTCTGCTTCTTTCCCGAAGGATTTTTCGCACCTGCCTTAACAGATTTACTCTGTTCTGGTCTTATGGTCGCTCTACAGACTGACAC
>NZ_JASJFB010000253.1:0-32634 GCF_030065455.1 Microcystis sp. M53602_WE12
CTGGTGTCTTTAACGTGATGGCACCACTCCGATTCCATCCCGAACTCGGTTGTGAAACTTCACCGTGGCCAAGATACTTGTCGGGTTGCCGACCGGGACAATAGCTCGATGCCAGGATTATTCTTTCCTACCCCTCAATCCGACAAGATTGGGGGGTTTGGTTTTTAGGAAAAATCAGAGGATTTTAAATCTAAACCTCGCTCAAATATTGTATCTATGGCTAACATTTCTCCGTCGCTAGTCATAAATTTATGATCTTTGGTTGCTTGGATAGTTTGCCCATTTTCTAGGGTGTATTCAAAGACTTCTTGTAAACCTCGCTCGTGCCATTGAGAGATTGGTTGACTATAAACAAAACCATTTTGGTCAACAGTATAAACAGTGCAGTTAATTTCTTCGCTCACAATTTTAGCAATTGGTAATAATCCGTATTCCTCAGTTAAAATTAACGTCTCACCTCCCAGACAATATTCGGCAAAATTTACCATCTGTTCAAAGAGATTTTCAGCGATTCTTTTTTCCACACCATTTTTAGCAGCACCATCGATAAACATCTCCCTTTGTTTCTGCATTTCGGAGGCTTTTTTCTTACCCATTGCCCGACGCAATAGATCCGCTTCTCCTAGAGAATAACCGGCTAAATCCTGCGCCATTTTCATAATCTGTTCTTGATAGACTAAAACTGCGTAGGTTTCCTTAAGAATTGGTTCCAATAAAGGATGATCATAACGAATGGGTTCTCTACCGTGTTTTCTGCCAATAAAGAGAGGAATTAATCCCGCATCTAAAGGTCCGGGGCGATAGAGTGCTAAGATTGAAGATATGTCCTCAATACCCGATGGTTTTAACTCTTTAACGATCTGTTTCATCCCCGATGATTCTAACTGGAAAATACCTTCTAAATCCCCTTCTTCTAGTAATCCGTGGGTTTTGAGAATATCGGGAGGTAGTTTTTTATGTTCCCCTTTAGCCCGAATTTGCAGGGCTTTTCTTTCATCTAAAGGCAATTGATCAAGATCGATATCTATGCCCTGATTTTGTTTAATTAAATCGGCGGTTTTTTTCAAAGTGGTTAAATTTCTTAACCCTAAAAAGTCCATTTTTAACAATCCCAATGATTCTAAATCCTCCATGAAATATTGGGTAATTACCGCCCCATCATTATTTTTCTGGAGGGGAACCACTTCATCTAAAGGTTGGGAAGAAATGACGACTCCCGCAGCATGAACTCCGAAGGTTTTGTTAGTACCTTCGATACGAATTGCCATATCTAACCAATGACGCACATGGGGTTCCGTATCGTATCTTTCTTTAAACGCTGGTTCGGGAGTTTCATCGGAAATCATCACTTTTAAAGGTGTGGGTTTACCGCGAGAAACGGGAATCATTTTCGCCATTTTATCCGATTCGGCGTAGGGAATATCTAACACCCGCGCCACATCTTTTAAGACAGCTTTTGATGTCATGCGGTTAAAAGTAATGATTTGGGCAACATTAGCCTCCCCGTATTTTTCCGTGACGTATTGGATCATTTCATCCCGTCTCTCGATACAGAAATCCGTATCAATATCAGGCATAGATTTCCGTTCAGGATTGAGAAAACGCTCAAATAATAAACCGTGATGAACGGGATCAATATTGGTTATTTTTAAAGAATATGCTACCAAAGAACCCGCCGCAGAACCGCGTCCTGGACCGACGGGAATATCATGATCTCTAGCATATTTTATATAGTCCCAAACGACGAGAAAATAGGTAGAAAATCCCATTTTCTGTAGCATTTTTAATTCGTATTCAAGCCTTTCTTTGTAAACAGGCTCAATCTCGTGACGAGAAGGACATTTTAATCTTTCTAGTAATCCTAACCAAGCAATTTCTTCTACATAACTATCAGCAGTATGTCCCGCAGGAACTGGATAATTAGGCAGTCTTGGTTCATTAAATATGTTATAAGGTTCGACTTTTTCTGCTACTTCTAAGGTGTTATTAATCGCTTCTTCAATCACATCTTCGGGCAGATGATCACGGAAAAGTAAACGCATTTCATCAGCAGATTTTAAGTATTCTGTACCGCTATAACGGAGGCGTTTGTCTTCAGTAATTAACTTGGCAGTTTGAATACAAAGCAAGGCATCGTGGGCCTCTACATCGTAACAGGAAATAAAGTGAGAATCGTTAGTAGCAACTACTTTAATTCCTAACTCTTTAGCAATTTTAACTATTTCTACATTGACAATCCGATCTTCTTTAGAACCGTGGTCTTGAATTTCTAAATAAAAATCATCACCAAAAAGTTTTTTATACCATTTAGCCGTTTCCTTAGCAAGTTTTCTATTATTAGCTAAAATCGCTTGGGGAATCTCTCCACCCAAGCAAGCACTGGTAACTATCAATCCTTCGTGGTATTGTTGGAGTAACTCTTTATTGATACAAGGACGAGCAAAAATACCTTTACCTTGAATACCTTTCAGATTAGAAATAGTTGTTAATTTAACTAGATTTTTATAGCCTTGGGTATTTTTGGCTAAAACAACTTGATGATATTTTCGGTGGCGAAGATTGACTTCAATATCGCCATTGACTATATACATTTCGTTGCCAATAATTGGTTTTATTCCCTTATTACGGCAGGTTTTAATTAATTCGATCGCACCATACATGACTCCATGATCGGTTAAAGCGATCGCTGGTTGTCCTAATTCAATCGCTCGATCAATTAGTGCCGGTAATTGGGAAGCACCATCAAGTAAGCTATAATCACTGTGAATATGTAAACCGACAAAAGACATAATTTTTCAGAAAAAAGTGACAAGGAAAAAGAAAAAAAACAGAATTTACTTACTTTTAATTTTCAGCAATTACAGTCTATTTTTAGGGTTGATTGAGAATCCTATAGGGGAAAGAACTTTCTTCTAAATTAAACCATTGTTCTCGCAGTTTCTGGTTATCATTGCTGCCGACGACAGTATCAACAAATTTTTTCCATTCGGGATCGTTTTTGGGTAAAATACAGCCATAAAGTTCGGTGGTAATCGGTTGACTGGGTAGTAGCACAAATTGTCGCGGATCCTGTCCTTGTTTAACGAGTTCCCCCAGTAGAAGAATTCCATCACTAACCACTGCGTTTACTTCTCCCCTTTGTAATTTTGCCACTGCCTCACTTCGATCGCTGACAGCTTGCCAATTAGCCAGAGGATAGATATAACGAATAATACTATCGGTGGTGGTGTGGGGAATATAGGCGATCGCAACTGCCGCTAAAGTGTTATTAATATCTATTTTATCAACATTTTCCCTTTTAGTTAGAAATTGCGCTCCTGTCATAAAATAGGGAATAGAAAAATTAACCTTTTCTAGTCTTTCTTCCGTAATTGTTGCCGCATTACAGGATAAATCTACTTGTCCCTGTTCCACTTGCTGAAAACGATTATTAGTCGTCGCTTCTATAAAGGTTATTGTAATCGGTTTACCTAATTCTTGTGCTAATCGACGTTGGACTAAGCGCATTAATTCCACTCCGTAACCTGTCCATTGTCCCGTTTTATCATCGATATAACTAAAGGGAGTAGCATCTTTTCTGGCTGCCGCTTTTAATTCTCCCGTGCGAGCAATTCTTTGTAAAACTGTTTCTGCCAAGGCTGATAAATGTAGATTATTTATCAGTAAAAGACCTAGAAAAATCAACCAAAAGTTTTTAGACATATCAAGAAAGCAAGAAGGAGATAGGGAGAAAAAAGCTAACGGCCGATGTGCGATTAGCAAATGCTGCTATATTTTAACTAGAGCTTGCTGAATAAATCTAAAAACCTTGTTGGATAAGACTTTTAGACCTTTTTAAAATCCAAAAGTGCCTCGTCTGGGAGTGATCAGGGGGAAAATCCCTGGACTTTTTCCCTGAAAATTAGGTAATTGAACAGATGAAAATCGGTAAAACCCTACACCCCACACCCCACACCCTACACCCTACCCCCACCGAAAAACTTTTTGCCGCAAACCCTAACTACGATCCTCGAATAATCCACTCAAACGTTCTACTTCTGTTTGTGCTGTGTACATAGGAGTTCCAGCCAGAATTCCGGTAACATTGCGGAAAGGTTGACCGATGTGCATACCTTGATGATCGATCGAAAACTCACGAATATCCTTATCGTGCATAGAACCGCGCATTTTTAAAACAGTGATACCGCGGCGCATTTCTCCATACATTTCCACATAACGCAGCAGAATAATTGAATCGGTAATTGTAGAAATATGCGCTTCTGTGATCGAGGAACCTCCTAATAAAGTGGGAGTGGTGGAAGTAAATAATCCTCCCACCTCTTTTTGCTTAATAAAAGAAGTCAAACCGATAATAAATTCCCGAAATCCTTTCAGATTAGAAACCCTTTCTAAAGCAGATAAACTATCTACTGCCACTCGATTAGGTTGAAACTCCTCGATAATTTCCTTCATCATAATTAAATGATTTTCTAAACCCGTAGTTTCGGGATAACGGCAGACTACCTTTAATTTACCTTCCTTTTCCATGCGGTCATAATCCACACCCCAACCGGTAGCATTTCTAAATAACTGTTCTCGACTTTCCTCGAAGGCAAAAATTAAACATCTTTCCCCATTGGTTACTCCCCCAGCCATAAATTCTGTCACCATCAGGGTTTTTCCTGTTCCTGTGGCTCCCGAAACCAAAATAACCGAATCGCGGAAGAAACCACCCCCACAGATTCTATCGAGTTCCAAGCTGCCAGAAGTAATGCGAATATTAGAGGATTTTTGTTCTAATTCAATGGCTGATAAAGGAATAATCACAGCCCCTTTATTGGGAATAATTGTAAAAGGAAATTCTCCTTTTTGGTGATCGGTTCCCCGATATTTTAAAATTTCGATCGTCCTTCTTCTTTTCTCATCGGTTAAAACGTTGCGTAAAATCACCACATTATCGGCCACAAACTCCTCCACCCCATAACGACTGATTTCGCCGTATTCTTGGGTTCTTTCTGCGGTCATAATCGCTGTTACTTCCAATTCTCGCAAAGCGGTTGCCAGACGAAAAAGATCACTTCTCACTTGAGCGCTATCACTTAAATGGCTGAAAATTGCGCCTAAAGAATCCATAGACACCCGTTTGGCTTTATTTTTGCGGATAGCAAACTCAATGCGAGCGATTAATGCGCCTAGGTCGTATTCTCCCGTCACCATCGGCTTTTCTTCCGGTTGGGGGGAAGCATCGACAAAGGCCCATTGACGATTCTCCTCCCACTGCCGGATATTCCAACCAAAACCACCCATATTTTTTCTTAGTGCTTGGGGTGGCTCCTCGAAGGTGACAAAAACGCCATTTTCTCCATTTTTGATGCCTTCTGCGAGAAATTGACAGGCAAAAACCGTTTTAGCACTTCCTGCCGTCCCCGCTATCAAAGTTGCTCTTCCTTTCGGTAATCCCCCTTCCGAAAGAAAATCAAAGCCGGGGATTCCTGTTTCTAACTTCTCAATCAACTCTAGGGGATTATTTTGCGTCATTCTAAGTTCTCTATGAAAACGAGCTAATGTTTATTGTACCTATTTCAGTGACCAGCGATACCAGAAATTCATCCCTAGTTGGGGTGTATCAAGAAAATTCAGTGAGCGTTGTTAACTTTTATGACAATATCGACTAGATTATCCACATTATCTGCTGAGAATTTCTCGAATATAAATGATCAATAAATAATCCCAAGAGCTTATTTTTCAAGAAAATATTAAGTAGGCTGTGTTAGCGCAGTAAGGTAGTTAGGGTTATATCCCCGCACAAAATTTACCCAAAACAGGAATAGAAATAAAAATCATCTCATCTAATAAAAACAAGATTACTGCTGTTACTATCGTCCTAATTGCCCAATTTAATCTAATTGCTTTTTGCTCTCTAATTTTAGAGATTATAACTAAAGTTTCTGTTTGTAAATATTGTATTAAAGCCGTTAGATAGTCTTCTTCCTCTGCTTGGTTTCATTCCTCAGCAAGCAATTGTTCTGGTAGGATAATTTCACCACCCACTACTGGGGATAGACCCCATAATCCTAAGCCAATAGTAATAATTGTGAATAAATAAGCCAAAAATTTCAAAAGATAGCAGCTAAGACAAGGATAAATAGACTGGTTACATTCAAGGGAAACTATATAAGCAGGTAAATCTTTGCCAAAATTAACCAAAACACCGCTAATAGTCAGAATCAAAGTAAGTTTTGTATTTAGTTGATTAATACTATCCTTGACAACTTTGATAGAGTTTAAGGTATAATCATAGGTAAGCCGAATATTTGTCATACTTATTTGCTCTACTATGGAACATACAACCGATAATAATCAAAATCAGCAAAAAACCGACAATCAACAAGAAAAAACAGCAACAGGGAAGAAACCCGTGCTGAAGATTGATCCTAAGAGAACTATACCCTACATACAGGAAGGAATCAAACCGAAAAATAGATAAATTCTGTTTATTTCAGGGTTCCTTGAGATGCGTAAAATGATGACGCATCTCAAGGAAAAATCAAGTAAATTTCTCTAACTATAAAGGAACTTGAGTAATCCAATCTTGATACTTTGGTTCCTGATTAAGAACGATAGAACTTAACTTTTCTTTTAACTGATAAGTAATCGGTTTAGCCGCAGGTAAAGAAAAAGTTTCAATCCTTTTAATCGGAGTAATTTTCGCCGCAGTGCCACTTAAAAACACCTCATCAGCGATAAATAACTCCGTCTTATCTACGGGTCTTTCAATAACCGGAATACCCAAATCCCGCGCGATAGTTAAAACACTATCTCTAGTAATACCCTCTAGGATATCTTGGTCAAAACTAGGAGTAATTAGCTGACCATTTCTGATGATAAAAATATTCATTCCCGTCGCTTCACAGACTTTACCCTGAGAATTCATCAAAATTGCCTCATCAAACCCCGATTCTACCGCTTCCGTTTTTGCTAAAGCAGAAGTGATATAAGCGGCGCTAATTTTACCTCGCAACGGGAAACTTCTATCCTCTTGACGATACCAAGAACTAATCCGACAGTTAACCCCATCAGCTGCTAAATAATCATCCATTTCTAGACCATAGACGAGAAAATCCTTCTCGATACCATGCAATCGCGGGGCAATTCCCAACCCCGAACTATAGACAAGGGGACGAATATAAAAAGGTCGATTACACTGATTCTTTTTAACAAAATCGATAATTATTTGATAGATTTTATCGGCAGGAATCTCGTAATTAAGAAACTTAGCACTTTGACTTAAACGCTGACAATGACGTTCTAATCTAAATAATAATATCTGTCCCGGATTGCTAGGGTCAGGAGTACCTCGTAAACCCCCGAAAGCGGCAGTTCCGTAGTGTAGTGCGTGGGTAGCAACGGATAACTTTGCCTCGCTAAAAGGGATAAATTTATTCTCAAAATAGGCGAGAGGAAGGAAAGGAATTTCGGTAATAGACATTTTTTTTTGATTGAACCAAGAACTAAACGGGATTTACCCATGCGGAAAAATTTTGTTTCTGGCTATTAGAAGGATTTTCTACCCTGATAATTTCATAGCGAATCGTCTGCGGGGCAGCCAGTGGAACAGCAAGGGTTCGCAATTCATCGAGATGAAAGACTGTTATCTGAATAATATCACCTGCGCGGTAGTCTTTTAATCTTTCGTTTAACTGTTCCGCCGTCACCCGCAATCCATCGATAGCCAATAACTCATCATCAGCATTAATTCCCGCTTTTTGGCAAGGGGAACCCATCTCGACAAATTTAATTATTTCTTTACCCGCTTCACTCTGTAGCCGCATTCCCAGATAAGGTATCGTCTCCCCATTGTCAACACCCCGCAGATAGAGTCCAAAAGGTTCAAGATATTGATTAAAGGGTAATTCTTCTAAACCGTCGATATAACGGCGGTAGAAGTCGCTTAAATCCACCCCTGCGGCAGATTCGAGAATTGCCTGCAACTCCCCATCGGTATAACCAATCTCCTCTTTACCGAAATGTTGCCACATCGAGCGTAAAACATCATCGAGGGAACGACGGTTATCGGTGTGGGTGCGAATTAGTAAATCGAGAAGCAGCGACAATAATTCCCCCTTGAGATAGTAGGAAATTTGACTATTATCGCTATTGCTATCCCGTCGGTAGAGTTTTATCCAGGCATCGAAACTCGATTCGCCTAGAGGTTGGACAAGACGACCGGGTATATTGAGATAACGGGTGATTTCTTTGCTTAAAAGCTCTAAAAAAGTCTTACTATCGTATATTCCCGCCCGTAGAGGGATTACTATATCGTAATAACTGGTGGTTCCTTCGGCAAACCAGAGGGAAGAAGTATAATTTTCTGCATCATAATCGAAGCTTTCTAAAGCTTTTGGGCGAATACGCTTGATATTCCAGAGATGAAAGAACTCATGGGCGACTAATTGCAGAAAACGATTATATTTATCCTTATCTCGCAATCCCAAACGCGCATAGTTAAGGGTACAGGAATTTTTATGTTCTAGTCCCCCGTAACCAGCCGCCGAAAGATGTAGCAAAAAGAGATAATTATCATAAGGGAGTCCACCGAACATAGCCGACTCGGTTTGAATAATTTTAGTGGTATCGGCGATAATTTGACTAGGATTGGCGTTTCCCCGTCCCCAGATAGCTAATTGATGGGGTTTTCCCTCGACGACAAAATCGTATAACTGATGAATCCCCACCTCCACAGGACTGTCCACTAGGGTATCAAAATCGGGAACGTGAAAGGTGTTTTTCTGTCCGGGTAAAGATTTTAAGGCAGTGGTAACGCGCCAATCGTTATGGGGGGGGATAATTGTCAAGGTGAGGGGATGTTTTTGATAATCGGGGATATAGAAAAATAAAGCAGCCCCGTTGAAGTAACCGTGAGTATCATCGAGATGGTTGGTTCTGACGGTTAAATCGTGGGCAAAAACGCGATATTTGACCGTTATTTCTGAACTATTACCGGTGTCAATCTGCCAGTGATTTTTAGCAACTTTGCGACTGTTGAGGTTAACAGCTTGAATATCTTGGACTAAACGGGAGTATTCCCGCACTAGATAGGAACCGGGAGTCCAAACCGGCATTTTTAGGTTTAAAATCGGAGCTTGCCAACCGGTAATCTGTAGAGTGACTTCAAAGAGGTGTGAAGTCGGTTCCGACATAGCCACTTGATAGCTGAGACTTAAACGAGTTGAAGAGATGGTAGTGGGGGAAATAAAACTGGTCATCGGCATTAAACAAGCTTTTTAGTTATTCTACTAAATCCAGTTATTAAAAACTGATTATTTATTCCCCCTTTTGCATGACTGCCTCTCCTGATATGTAGCCTATAGTCAACGGATTTAGTATTGCTTCCGATTTTATCACTCAATCCAAGCCTTTGGGGGGTAGAACCCCCAAACTCCTAGGGTTGATTGATAGTAGGGTTGATTGATAGTAGGGTTGATTCATGAATCAACCCTACCCAAACCCCCCGTTGGGGTAGGACGGCTGCTGACGCATCTGTAATAATTTAAGAGTCACTCCCCTTGCATGACTGTCTCTCCTGATATGTAGCCTATACTCAACGGATTTAACCCCGTGTGCAACTATATTTTTACTCTTGATTTACAAGGCTTTCAGAAATCAGCAGAGATAAAGTATCCTCTGTAACCCCCGCAAATCCTGCGAGGGTTGTCGTGCCGATTCAGCGTCTTTCTGCCGGGGGTGCAGGAGGAGCCACATCGGGGGGAGGAGTTACCTGTAGGGGAACCGAACGAGTTTCGGGAGCTGCCACAGTGACGGGAACGGTAATCGGTTCGGCTGCCGCGGGGGCCGTATTTTGAGGACTAGGAGCAGCGGCGCTGGTAGGAGCGACGGTAGTACGCCGACGACTAGAACGGCGTTGGCTGGGTTCGCTAGTATTAGAACGAACGATAGTTTGCTCGCGACTTACCCGAACCCGTCGCCGTCTGCGGATGGGTCCTTCGCTGGGGGAACCCTCATCGCTGCTGGCTAAACGATTGTTAGTGGTTTGGGTAAAGTAGGTACGTCGGGGTTTAATTGGTTCCGCTTTTAATGTCACTGGACGTTTGCCTAAATTCGGTTCTGGGAAACCTTGATAGGGAATATCCTTAATTGCTCCTAACATAAATTGTCGCCACATCCAAGCGGACATGGTACTGGCTCCATTGGTGGGTTTATTATTGTCATTACCGAGCCAAATTCCCGTGACTAATTGGGGAATATAACCGACGAACCAAAGGTCGCGAGCCTTGTCAGAAGTGCCGGTTTTTCCTGCCACCGGACGACCAATTTGTGCGGGGGTTCCCGTTCCCGAATTAACCACATCCTGCAGCATCCAAGTCATCGTCGCTGCCGTGTTTTGATTGAGAGCAGTTTTCGGTTTAAAATTGGCTTGATAAATTACTTTACCATTGCGATCGAGTACCTGATTAATACCGTAAACTGGTTGATGCACACCATTATTAGCAAAAGTCCCGTAGGCGCTGGTCAATTCTAAAAGATTGACTTCCGAAGCACCCAAAGCCAAAGAATAAGTGGGTAAAAGTTTCGACTGGATACCCATATCTTGAGCTAATTTAATCACCGGATTCCAACCCACAGCCACTAACACCTGAACTGCCACCACATTCAGGGAAGAAGTCAAAGCATCGCGCATGGACACCTGGCGGCCGCTATACTTATCGCCGTAGTTTTCCGGTTTATAACCATCCACTACATACTGAGCATCTTTATAACTAGAATAGGGGGATTTCCCCGCCGCAATCGCCGCCGCATAGACAAAAGGTTTAAAAGTAGATCCTGGCTGACGTTTTGCCTGTGTCACCCGATTGAATTGATTCTTATCGTGGTCAATTCCCCCGACCATGGCCTTAATTTGCCCATTTTTGGGGTCAATTGCCACTAAAGCTGCCTGTTGGAAGTTCTGCCACCTGCCATAACGAGAAACCGCTCTTTCTACCACTTCCTCCCCTTCCCTTTGCCAACGAGGATTAAGGGTAGTTTTTACCACCAATCCCCCCGCTTCTAGGGTTTTAGCGGGAACCAGTTGCGGCAGTTCTTTTTCCACATAATCGGTAAAATAGGCCGCTTGCCGTTGCAGACGTTTTAGGGGACTGGTTTTCAGACCTAGGGGAGATGCGATCGCCAGTTCTGCTTGAGCGTTAGTAATAAATCCCACCTCGGCCATAGTTTTGAGGACGATATTACGCCGTTCTAGGGCAGATTTAGGGTTTTCGAGGGGAGAATAGAGACTAGGAGCGGGAACAATGCCTGCAAGGGTGGCAGCTTCGGCTAGAGTTAATTTATCGACGGGTTTACTGAAATATAACCAAGCGGCATCGGCAAGACCGTAGGCCCCGGAACCGAGATAAACTAGGTGGAAATAACGCTCTAAAATCTGGTCTTTTGTATATTTATCTTCTATTTTCTGAGCGATACGCATTTCCCGTAATTTGCGATCAAAACTCCTTTCTTGGGATAAAAAGACAATCCGGGCCAATTGTTGGGTGATGGTGCTGCCTCCTTCCACCACTCCCCCGGCTCTCAGGTTAGAAAAGAGAGCGCGAGCAATACCCTGGCCATCCACTCCCCCGTGTTCACGAAAACGGCGGTCTTCACTAGCGATAAAGGCCTCCTGTACCAGTTGGGGAACTTGAGCAATCTTTACGGTTTCGTAGGTACTAGGGCCATTTTGTTTGAGGATTTCCCCATTAGCGGCTTGAATGGTTAGGGTGCCGGGACGAGTATATGTTTGTATATCGGCGATATTTTGCGGTAGAGAGGTTTCAAGGCGATAAATGCCCCAACCTACCCCCAAAAGGCCCCCAGTTACGCCTAATCCCAATCCCAAGTACAAGCCAAAGCGGGGATGTTGTCGCCATTGCGGTAAGGGGGAATTGCCAATCAGGGTAGTAAATTTGTTCTTTAAGGGTTTTAATGTCTCTAGAGCCTTGCTACTGGTTCGGGAGACCAAATTAACCTTTTTTTCTTCGGAAGCGGCTTCTACGGGCTTTTCTGGGGCAACTGGCGCAGATTTGGATTCGATAGGATCGACTTTAGGGGGTTGCTCGGAATTTTCTAATTTATTAGCAAGATTATGAAAAAATTGACTAAGTTTTTGTTTGTATTTCATGTTAATTGAGCGGGTGAGGGTGAGTAATCAGTGAACAGTAATCAGTAATCAGTAATCAGTAATCAGTGAACTGAAAACTCAAATCTGGACTCTTCTCGACTTTGTGTGATAATTTTTGCTTATGGAATCGTGAAATGCTTATCGGGCAAGACTTTTAGTGCTATTTTGACGTTCGGCGATGCTCAGTCGAGCGGCGGAAGAAACTATCAGTATAGACCTCGTTTCCACACAGTGAACTGAAAACTCAAATCTGATCACTGATAACTGATAACTGATAACTGATAACTGAAAAGCTGACTCTTTAAAGATCGCTAAATTGTCGCCACCATTGCTGGAGAGGATAATAGACGAGGGGAGTCCAGAGACTACTAAGCAGAGCAGAAGTGAGGCCAATGCGTTGATAATCCATCCAAAGATCAGCGAGATTTTTGCCTCCTTGTAGATAGTATTGAAAAGCGATCGCACCATCGGCGATTAAAGTCATAACAAAGACAATTAAGACCACGGCGATCAATTCTTCTTTAACATAACGTTGTCGGTGTAAACAGGAAGTGAGGAAGCCGATCAGACCAAAAACCATGATATGGGAAGGATAATTAGAGGTAAGACTATCTTGAATAGCACCGAGCGCTAATCCGGCCACCACACTATCGAGACAAGAGCGATTGAGACTCCAACTAACCAACCAAATCAGTAACCAATTGGGAGCGATGCCTAAAATCTCCATACCGGGCAGCCGCATTAAGGAAAGAAAGGTACAGAGAAGCATCGAAGCGATAGTGACTAAAATATTCAGGATAAAACGATAACGGGCTGATAAACGGCTTAATTTCAGCATAATTCCCCCTCTCACTGCTGGGGTTGCGGGTGAACGAACACCCATTCGAGATTGTCCACGGTGGCGGTAAATTCAATTTTGGCGGTGGGGGCGGGATTTTCCTGTAAATTAAGGGAAATTATGCGACCGATGGGCAACCCCGGCGAAAAAAGACTACTAAAAGCCGAAGTCGTCACCACATCTCCCGGTTTCACATCGGGAGCTTTTTCAAAAAAGCGCAGGGTGGCGACTTGGGAATCCTGACCTTGAATCAAACCCATGGCCCGACTACGATTCACCGTTGCTCCGATGCGACTTTGGGAATTACTGACCAATAAAACTTTGCTGGTGTGGGGAGTAACTTCCGTAATCCGTCCCACTAAACCGCCAATTCCCGTCACCGAAGCACCCACTGGCACACCATCGGCGCTACCCCGACCGATAATCACCTGTTGCCACCAATCATCGGCGCTGCGGCCAATAATTGGGGCAGAAATCAGGGGTTTTTTCTGGGTTTGATAATAACCAAGCTGTTTTTTTAATTGTTGATTTTGATATTCGACTTCACTTAAACGATTTTGTAATTCTCGCACCCGTTGATCGGCCAGAAGTTGCTCTTGCAGATTAGTTTCCTCTCCCTGAAAAGGGCGGGTTAATAAACCATACAATTCTAAAATCGCCCCACTTTGATAGGTACGAATGTACCAAGCTACCCCCAAAGCGGCAGCGAGCAGAAAAATTCGCCATCCCTGCTGTGTCCATTTTCGTCGTGCTGAATACATGAGCGATTTAAAACCTCTTGGCTGTGTAGAGTGAGAATCCGTGTATTTTTCCGCTGCTGATAGCTAACGGCTAACCGATCCTAGTGACCTTTAGACATTGCGAGTTGTTTCATTAACGATCCGCTCAAAGAGTTTCTGATTTTTTAACACTTCTCCCGTGCCTTTGACAACACAGAGCCAGGGCTCTTCAGCGACATGGGTAACGATACCGGTTTCGTGACTGACTAGGCGATCGAGTCCCCGTAATAAAGCACCTCCTCCCGCTAACATGATGCCGCAATCGATAATATCGGCCGCTAATTCGGGGGGAGTTTTTTCTAGGGTACGTTTGATCGCATCAACGATCACGGAAAGTGGCTCATCCATACTTTCCCGCACTTCTTCCGCTTTGATGGTCACGGTGCGGGGTAAACCGGACATAAGATGCAATCCCCGCACTTCCAGAGGAGGAAATTCATCTTCGGGGGAGGGATAAGCGGAACCAAGGCGAATTTTGATATCTTCGGCCGTGCGTTCCCCGATAATCAGGTTATGGACTTTTTTTAGATAAGCGATAATTGCTTCCGTGAGTTCATCCCCG
This sequence comes from Microcystis sp. M53602_WE12, assembly GCF_030065455.1. Lineage (NCBI taxonomy): Bacteria > Bacillati > Cyanobacteriota > Cyanophyceae > Chroococcales > Microcystaceae > Microcystis > Microcystis sp. M53602_WE12. The sequence goes on from NZ_JASJFB010000253.1 coordinate 14,334, forward strand.
GCCACACGGACGGATTCGCTGATCACTGTCCCATCGAGACTGAGAATCGCCACTTCCGTCGTGCCACCACCGATATCGATGATCATATTTCCCGTCGCTTCCGAGACGGGTAAACCGGCGCCCAAGGCCGCAGCAACCGGTTCATCAATTAACCCCACTTCTCGCGAGCCGGCATTTTTGGCCGCATCCACCACCGCGCGTCTTTCTACTCCGGTAATCCCACTGGGAACACCGATCACCATGCGGGGATTGCCAATCGTGCCATCGAGCGCTCGTTTGATGAATTCCGCTAACATGATCTCGCAACTGTAAAAATCGGCGATTACCCCATCGCGCAGGGGTCGCAGAGCGGTGACATGGACCGGAGTCCGACCGAGCATTTTTTGTGCCTCCTTCCCGACAGCGACCAGGTTACGATCTTGATCGATCGCCACTACCGATGGCTCCTCTAAAACGATGCCTTTCCCTGATACATAAACGAGGGTGTTTGCTGTCCCCAAGTCTATACCTATGTCCCTTGATAAGCCTAGTCTTCTAAAAAAACCCGCCACTTGTTTTCACTCCTGTTCTGATAACAACGTTGCTATAGCTAGACTTTCGATCGAATCGACTTGGATTTTATTAGGTTTTGTTTCGCAAGTCTAGTTAATTATCGCTTCTTTCTCTCCAGATTGACGCAAATCCTGCCCCTAATTTTCTCCCTGGCCACCGGTCAAAGTCAGGGTTTCGGGCTAAAATAAACATACTATTGTACTAAATTGAGGATTTAAGACCATGAGTGTAAATCTGGTTCATTTGGTGGGACGAGCGGGGAGAGATCCGGAAACCAAGTATTTCGAGTCCGGTAAGGTTTTATGTACTTTCACTTTAGCGGTTAATCGTCGCTCTAAAAATAGCGATCAGCCGGATTGGTTCGATCTGGAAATTTGGGGCAAAACGGCGGAAGTGGCCGCTAATTATGTGAAAAAAGGCGGTTTAATCGGGATTAAAGGTTCTTTAAAAATGGATACCTGGAATGACAAAAACACGGGATTAGCTCGCTCTAAACCGGTGATTCTCGTTGATCAATTAGATTTACTCGGTTCTAAACGCGATAGTGAGGCTAATTCCGAGCGAGAATTTTAAAGCTTGAGCGGTATTATTTCCAGATTTTAGGTGTGTTAGCCCCTAGTAACACACCCTTATTTAGGGTTTGCGGCAAAAAGTTTTTCGTGGGGGTAGGGTGTGGGGTGTGGGGTGTAGGGTGTAGGGTTTTACCCATTTTCAGGTGGTAAATTACCTAATTTTCAGGGAAAAAGTCCCTGAATTTTCCCCCCAATCACTCCCATGGTCGGCACTTTTTGAGGGAAAAAAAGTCTAAAAACCTTGTTGGATAAGGTTTTTAGATTTATTCAGCAAACCCTATTTATTCTATAATTGACTGGAAAAATATTGCTGTAAATCTGGTAAAATTTCTCTATAAATAGCTGTATTTATCTCTAGATTCCAGCCAAGAATAGAATTAAAAGGGATAATTTCCACCAGGGAATTACTATAAGCAATCCCTTCTAAAGTCCTGACAAATTCGGGGGTCCAGAGATTTTCTTGCAGGGAAATATTTTGTTTTTTTAACCAGCCGATCAAAGCCGAGCGCCCGATTCCGGGTAAAATATCAGCAGTAAGCAGGGGACTGTACCAACAATTATCTTTCCATCCCCATAAATTGCCCGTGCTAGTTTCTAACCAATTCCCAACTCGATCGACTAATATCGCTTCTTTTGCTCCTTTTTTTTGAGCAGTTTGTGACGCTAACCAAGGGGTTAAATAATTACCAGTTTTATGTTCTCCTAAAACGCGTTGCCAAGCGGGATTATCTATTACCCAGCCAATAATTCCTTGCTCTTGTCTCAGGTTTAAATCTTCGGGGAGAAATCTGCCTTTAATCCACTCCCTACCATCGGGAAAAATTGTGATTCTCAGGACAGGATAGAATAGGGATAATTCTTCGGCTCCTTGGCGAATTCGCTGCCAATCGGGATCAGGCCATTGAAAAACTTGTAAACTAGAGTGCAGACGTTTGAGATGTTCTTGCCAATGGGTCAGGGGATGATCTAAGCTGTGTTGATAGACACGCAGGGTAGTAAATATTGTCGCTCCATAAAGCAGCCCAATATCATCAATACCCAGACTGATTCGCTCATCCTCGATTAATTCGCCATTATACCAATACATAATCAGTTAACTGTTTACTGCCCTAGCTTATGAACCGTCAAAAATTTACTTGGGGATATTCTAGTTATAAATTGCGTCAGAGAGAAAATTTTAAAGAATTTCTGTGTTTACTGGGATTATTAATAGCGGCCTTAATTATCTATCTAGTGGGATTAGGGAATTTACCCTTGCGGGATTGGGATGAGGCAACAATCGCTCAGGTGGCCAAGGAAATTAGCCAAACTCCACTGGAACAATTGCGCTGGTTATTTCCTAGTCTTTGGGGTGATCCCTACCTGAATAAACCGCCGTTGATTCATAGTTTAATTGGTCTAACCTACCATTTCTGGGGTATCAATGAGGCCAATACTAGACTAATTCCCGCTTTTTTTACAGCTTTATCGGTGCCGCTTCTTTATCTTCTCGGTCGAGAAATTTTTCCGGCTCGTTTGCCAGCTTTACTGTCGGCCTTGATTTATTTAACTCTTTTGCCGGTGGTGCGTCATGGCCGTTTAGCCATGTTGGATGGAGCGGTATTATGTTTTGAAATCCTGATGTTTGTTGGTTTACTGCGCTCACGACGCGATTTACGCTGGTCTCTGGGGGCGGGGTTAGGATTTGCCCTCCTTTGTCTGACTAAGGGGATTATGGGGCTATTATTGGCGGGTATCGGCTTGATTTTTCTGCTCTGGGATACCCCCCGGTTATTAACTTCTGCCTATTTTTGGTCGGGTTGGTTATTGGGAGCAACCCCCGCTTTTGCTTGGTATGCCGCCCAATTTTGGCACTACGAGCGGGAATTTCTCGATTCCCTTTTTGTTCAACAGTTAAAGCGAGTTAGTGACGATCTGGACAATCATCGCGGACCGTTTTGGTATTATCTGCTGGAAATTCTTAAATATAGTTGGCCTTGGTTAATTTTCTCGGTTTGGGGTTTACGTTTAGCTCGTCAGGAATATCTCTACAGTTGGGGGAAGTTACTGTTAGTTTGGACGGGTGTTTATCTGTTCGTGGTTTCGGTAATGGCGACGAAGTTGCCTTGGTATATTCTGCCGATATACCCGGCCTTGGCTTTAGCGGCCGGTTATGCCTTGGCGCAAGTGGGTAATCTTCCCATCGATCGCCCCTATCATCCAATCTGGTCAATTATTCTGGGTATTATCGGCGTTGGGGCGGGTTTATTAGCTTTAATAGCCTATTTTCCAGGTAATTTTGCCGCTATTGAACCTCTCCATCCCTTAATTCTTTTAACCTTATTGTCACTGTCCTTGACCATGGTGACAACGGCGATTTTGTTAGCCCGGCGCTCGCAACAATTCAGCGTGGTTTTACTCTGGGGAATGTTGGTTTCTTTGTTTATTTTCGTCAATTCTCCCCTGTGGATCTGGGAATTAAATGAGAATTTCCCCGTCAAACCGGTGGCGAGTTTAGTGGAGAAATATGTGCCGGCCGATCACCCTGTTTATATTGCTTTTGCCTACGAGCGCCCCTCGTTAAATTTTTATAGTGGTCGTCGGGTTTTTCCCCTTGCTGCTGAAGAATTAATCAATCACTGGCAAAGTCACAAGCAACCTTACCTAATTATCGATCGTCAAACCAAAGAAGCTACTGATTTAGAAGGATTAAAGGCGATCGGATCTACGGATTCCGGTTGGTTTTTGGTGACGAAGCAGTAGTGAGGTTAATTTTGTGCGTACTTTCGATAGCAAATTAGCTTCCGCTTTATCTTGCCGATTGCTGACTTGAAATATTACAAAAATTTTACAAGTTGCGTTAAAATCACCCCTAGCGATGAAACGCAGCACTTTTGTAATTGTTTAAACCGAGATTAATATGCTAAATAGGTCAATTACGGCCGAGAAAACCGAGGAATTCGCTCCTGCTGACCTGCAAGACCTGCTAGACTGCACCGATAGCTTTGTTAACCGTCACATTGGACCGACGGAGACGGAAATCGAGAAAATGCTGGCGGTTTTGGGTGTTGCTACCGTGGAGGAATTAATCGCTAAAACTGTCCCGTCAGGAATTCGTTTACAAAAAAGCCTTAATCTACCACCTGCCTTGAGTGAATACGCCGCTCTTGCCCAATTAAAAGCTATTGCCTCCAAAAATCAGGTATTTCGCTCCTTTATTGGCATGGGCTACCATGACTGTATCACCCCGCCGGTAATTCTCCGCAACATCTTAGAAAATCCGGGTTGGTACACCGCCTATACTCCCTATCAAGCGGAAATCGCCCAAGGACGCTTAGAAGCTCTCTTAAACTTCCAAACTCTCATCACTAGCTTAACCGGTCTGGAAATTGCTAACGCTTCTCTCCTCGATGAAGGAACAGCAGCTGCGGAAGCGATGAGTATGAGTTATGGACTGTGTAAAACTAAAGCCAATGCTTTCTTTATCTCTAGTAGTTGCCATCCCCAAACGATCGAAGTTGTTAAAACCAGAGCGATTCCTTTAGGTATTGACATTATTATCGATGATCATCGTCTCTTTGACTTTCAAACGCCGATTTTTGGCGCATTATTACAATATCCAGCCACCGATGGCGTAATTTATGATTATCGGGAATTTATCGCCAAAGCGCAGGAAAATGGGGCTTTAGTCACCGTTGCCGCCGATATTCTCAGTTTAGCTCTGTTGACTCCCCCCGGCGAATTGGGGGCTGATATTGCCGTGGGTAGCAGTCAACGCTTTGGGGTTCCCTTGGGTTATGGGGGTCCCCATGCCGCCTATTTTGCCACCAAAGATGTCTATAAACGCAGTATTCCGGGGCGCATTGTCGGGGTATCGAAGGATAGTCAGGGTAAACCCGCACTGCGTTTAGCTTTGCAAACCCGCGAACAACATATCCGCCGGGATAAAGCCACCAGTAATATTTGTACCGCACAGGTGTTACTAGCGGTGATTGCTTCCATGTACGCGGTGTATCACGGACCGGAAGGAATCAAGAAAATCGCCCAAAGAGTGCAGAAATTAACCGCTTTATTGGCAAATGGTTTAAAAAAGTTGGGTTATCAAGTGGGGAAAGAACCGTACTTCGATACGCTCAAAGTTACGGTATCCACGGGAGTTAAGGATATCTTCGCCAAGGCAAAAACCCATAAGATTAATCTGCGTTATTTTGATGAGAATAATCTAGGAATTAGTGTCGATGAAACCACCAGTCTCAGGGATGTGTGGGATTTATGGCAAATTTTTGCCCCCACCGAGGAATTACCCTTTACCGCGGCGGAATTAGTCGAGAAAATTAGTCTAGAATTACCCGCTAATTTAACCCGTACCAGTGCCTATCTTACCGAACCGGTGTTCAATCGTTACCACTCGGAAACGGAATTACTCAGATATCTGCACCGTCTGGAAACAAAGGATTTAGCCTTAAATACTTCCATGATTCCCCTCGGTTCCTGTACGATGAAACTCAATGCCGTAGCGGAGATGATTCCGGTAACTTGGGCAGAATTCGGCAAATTACACCCTTTTGCTCCGATTGACCAAGCAGAAGGCTATCAACTGCTCTTTCAACAGTTAGAGACTTGGTTAGGGGAAATTACCGGGTTTGATGGCATTTCCCTACAACCGAACGCCGGTTCTCAGGGAGAATATGCTGGTTTACAGGTGATCCGAGCCTACCATGAAAGTCGCGGTCAAGGTCATCGTCAGATTTGCTTAATTCCTGAGTCCGCTCACGGGACTAATCCTGCCAGCGCTGTTATGTGTGGTATGAAAGTAGTGGCGGTTAATTGCGATTCTCGGGGCAATATTGATATTGATGACCTGAAAACTAAGGCCCAGAAGCATCAGGATAATCTAGCGGCTTTGATGGTAACGTATCCTTCCACTCACGGCGTTTTTGAAGAGGGAATTAGCGAAATTTGCGCCTTGATTCATCAATACGGTGGTCAAGTCTATATGGATGGCGCGAATATGAATGCTCAGGTGGGTTTATGTCGTCCGGCGGATTTTGGCGCTGATGTGTGTCACTTGAATCTCCATAAAACTTTCTGTATTCCCCACGGTGGTGGCGGCCCCGGTATGGGACCAATCGGAGTAAAATCCCATTTAGTGCCTTTTCTGCCCGATGTTTCCCTAGTTTTGGCGAAATTATCCCCAGAAACCGCTAACGGTAAGCATCAGGACTCAATTGGCGCAATTTCGGCCGCGCCTTGGGGTAGTGCCAGCATTTTGGTGATTTCTTGGATGTATATCGCTATGATGGGGGCAGCCGGCTTGAAAAAAGCGACAGAAGTGGCAATTTTGAACGCTAATTATCTGGCTTTTCATCTGGAGTCGGCCTATCCAGTGTTATTTAAGGGTAGCGCGGGAACGGTTGCCCACGAGTGCGTTATTGATTTACGTCCCCTGAAAAAACAGGCCGGCATCGAGGTGGAAGATGTGGCAAAACGTTTGATGGATTTCGGTTTCCACGCGCCGACGGTTTCTTGGCCCGTGGCGGGTACAATGATGGTGGAACCCACGGAAAGCGAATCTTTGGGGGAATTAGACCGTTTTTGTGAAGCTTTGTTAACTATCTATCAAGAAGTACAAGCGATCGCTAATGGGAGCATGGATCCCCACGATAATCCTTTGAAAAATGCCCCCCACACAGCCGCAGTTTTAACTGCCGATGATTGGAGTCGTCCCTATTCCCGTCAACAGGCAGCTTACCCGCTTTCTTGGCTAAAAGATTATAAATTCTGGCCGGTAGTGGGACGGGTTGATAATGCTTACGGGGACAGAAATCTGGTTTGTTCCTGTGAGGGTATGGACGCTTATAAGTAGGGTTTGCGGCAAAGAGTTTTTCCTGGGGCAGGGTGTGGGGTGTGGGGTGTAGGGTGTAGGGTGTGGGGTGTGGGGAGAATAAAGCTGCCTCCTGACTCCTATCTCCAGCAATCCTATCTCCTGATTCCTGACTCCTATCTCCTGTCTCCTGACTCCTGACGACCGGCTCCTGACTCCTAACAAAGGCCTATTTTAAACACCTCTTGTGCCACTCGCTCGCAACTGCCTACTGTTCCTAAACCGGCTTTAGTTTCTGCGTATTCATCTAACATTTTTTGGCGACGTTGCTGATTTAATAATAAATCTAGACATTCCTGCATAATTCTCTCTGGGTTAGCTTCCTCTTGTAATAATTCGGGAACAATTTCTCGCATTAAAACTAAATTTACCGGTGAGACAAATGGTACAGAAAACTTCATAATATTGCGGGCAATCCAAGCAGTAACTGCACTTAAACGGTAAACCACCACCTGCGGCACGTTTAACAAAGCAATTTCGAGATTAACTGTACCAGACTTAGCCACAGCCAGATCGGCAGCGGCAATCGCTTCTAAAGTCTGATCTCGTTCCATAATCACCGCATTTAATCCATATTCCTTCACTAATTCTCGCATTTTTGGTTCGTATAAAGCTAAGGGAACGGGAATTAAAAACTTAATATCGGGAATTTTTTCCTGTAATTTTTTAGCAGCAGCGCACACCGTCGGCACGAGATATTTAAACTCCTGTTGACGGGAAGCAGGTAACAAAGCGATCACCGTTTCTTCGGGTTTTATTGCCCATTTTTGCCGCATTTCTTGCCGATTGGGAGCATTGGCCATACGATCAACTAAAGGATGTCCCACCCAAGTTACTGGTAAACCTTTTGTTTCAAAAAAACGAGCTTCGGCGGGAAAAATTGCCAATAATTTATCCGTGACGGCGATTAATTTTTCCGTATTAAATAACTTTTCTGCTGTGGCCCTGAGTTTAGCTGAGGGGATATTTTCTTCTGACCAAATCCACACCTGTGGGGCAATATAATAAATTATTGGCACCTGGGGAATAATTTTTTTAGCCGATTGACCGATCGCCACATTTGCCCCCACATAATCAATTAAAATAATCAGATCAGGGGGATGATCTCTAAAAAACTCTTTTGCTCGTTTTTGTAGTTGTAAAGTTGGCCAAATAAAGGGGATAGATTCAATTAATCCCATGGCAGCCAGTCGAGTGGTTTTACCCAACATTTTTGCTCCGGCTAACTCCATGCGATCGCCACCTAGTGCAAAAATTTCTAACTCAATTTCTTGGGTTTTAGCTAGTTTAAAAAGGGATTCAATCAGCATGGCTGCCTGTAAATCACCCGATACCTCACCCGTACTAATAAATATACGCATTTGGATAATTATTTGATAATAAAAGAATTCAGGAGACAGGATTCAGGAGTCAGGAGTCAGGAGATAGGAGATAGGAGATAGGAGATTATTTTTATTTATTCTTCCCACTTCCCCACTTCCCCATCACCCCACACCCCACACCCCACACCCTACACCCCACACCCTACACCCCACACCCTACACCCTACAGACTGTTCCTCAATAAATTATTTCCCCGGAATTAAACCGCGACGTTTTTCTCCGGTGGTAGAGGATTGTAAAAATTGACAGAGATGTTGAACATGGGGGTTATCGGTTAAGAGAGAAACTTGTTCTAAAGCCTCCTGAAGATTTATATTAGAACGATAGATAATCCGAAAAGCTTTTTTCAGTAAAGCTAGATCTTCATCGGTAAAACCGGCCCTTTGTAAACCGACTAAATTAAGAGTTCGCACGCGACAGGGATTGCCTTCCACTAAAGTAAAAGGGGGAACATCGCGATCAATACGACTCATTCCTCCTAACATGGCCATTTTGCCAATATGAACAAATTGATGTACTCCTAAAACCCCCCCGATAACTGCTTTTGATTCGATCTGGACATGACCAGCCAAGGCGACACTATTAGCGATAATAATGTTATCTTGCAAAATACAATTATGGGCAACGTGAACATAGGCCATTAATAAATTATTACTGCCAATTTGGGTAACTTCTCCCGTATCCGTGGCGCGATTAATCGTGACAAACTCGCGAATTTGGTTATGATCACCAATTTCTACGCTACTTTCGCCCCCTTTATACTTTAAATCCTGTGGTTCATTACCAATAACAGCCCCAGAAAAAATATGATTACCCTTGCCAATTTTAGTCGGACCTTCAATGACCACATGGGCATCAATAATTGTATCAGCTTCAATTTCCACATTGGCCCCGATCACAGCATAGGGACCAACTTTAACCTTGGGATCAAGTTTTGCCGACGGATGGATAACCGCAGTGGGGTGGATTAACGTATTCAAAGGGAAGTCTCCCGCGCTCAACTTCGTCACTGTATGAATCATGGTATAGCTTATCCTATATTGGACAGATTGTGATCAAGATTGATAGCGGTTGCTTGCGGAGGGGACGACTTTAATGGGGAACCAGAACCCGATAAACTATTAACCAGATTCTCTTGGTTCCTTCGTCCCTCCCATCCTGATAAAAAATATATGAGCAATAATAGACCTAAAATTATAGTCTTAGATGACGACCCGACAGGTTCCCAAACAGTCCATAGTTGTCTGTTATTGATGCGGTGGGATGAAGATACTCTCCGCTTAGGATTGGCAGATAATGCGCCAATTTTCTTTGTTTTGACCAATACTCGCGCTTTAACCCCCGAAAAAGCCGAGTCTGTCACGCGAGAAGTCTGTCATAACCTGAAAACTGCCTTAACTAAAGAGGGAATCGAGGATTTTTTGGTGGTTAGTCGTTCCGATTCTACCCTGCGCGGGCATTATCCGATCGAAACTGATGTTATTGCCGAAGAATTGGGCGGTTTTGATGCACATTTCCTGATTCCAGCCTTTTTTGAGGGAGGTAGAATCACCCGTGATAGTATTCACTATTTAATCATCGATGGCGTTCCCACTCCCGTCCACGAGACGGAATTCGCTCGCGATTCGGTTTTTGCCTACCATTACAGTTATCTGCCGGATTATGTGGAGGAGAAAACCCAAGGTAGAATTCAAGCAGATGACGTGGAGAGATTTTTACTGACAGATATCCGTCAAGGTAGTTTAGAAAGACTGCAAAAGCTCAAAAATAATCAATGTGGGGTGGTAGATGGGGAAACTCAAGCGGATCTCGATCGCTTTGCTGAAGATATTTTAACCGCCGCAGGGGAAGGAAAAAAATTTTTATTCCGTAGTGCCGCCAGTATTCTAACTTCTTTGGCTAATTTAGGAACTCAACCGATCGCACCGGAATCTATGGGTAAGTATAAGCCCACGGGGGAAGCCGGGGCAATTATCGTCGGTTCCCACGTCAAAAAAACTACCCAACAATTAGATGAACTGCTTCAACAACCCAACACCGTCGGAGTTGAAATCGATGTGACGGCATTGCGCGATCGTCCTGACCAACGAGAGCAACTCCTAGCACAAGTTCTGGAAAAAGTCAAGCTTATTCACAAAAATAAACAAACCCCCGTGATCTATACCAGTCGGCAAGAGTTAACCTTTGCTTCTGTGCAGAAACGTCTTGATTTTGGGGTTGCCGTCTCCACCCTGTTAATGGACATTGTTAAGGGTTTACCCAGTGATATCAGTTTTTTAATCAGTAAAGGCGGAATTACTTCCAATGATGTCTTAAGTACGGGTTTAAGCCTGCAATCGGCCCGTTTACTCGGTCAGATTCTCCCCGGTGTCTCCATGGTTCGCACAGCAGCCGATCATCATCTCTTTCCTAATTTACCTGTGGTTCTTTTCCCGGGTAACGTCGGTGATGTCCAAGCTTTGGCCACAGTTTATCAACGTTTGTGTCAATAGGAGGCAATCAGTAATCAGTGAGCAGTGAGCAGATGTGAGTTTTCAGGTTCTTCGTTCCGCTGCGCTAATTATGCCCAAATTGAGGTGATTAAACCGCACAGTGCGGTATTAGGTATGATTAAGGGGGTGTTAGACCGATGGAGGTGGGATAGTAAGATAGAGGAGGGTGCTAGACCGCAGAGAGCGGTATAATTAATAGTTATGCGGCTTCAGTTATTGGTTGCAGAAGTAATTGGTAGGCTATCTGTTGGTGTCCACAGTTAACTTAACTGTAGTTATCGACTCCACGGTTCTTCAAGCATTTATGAGAAAAAAATATGAGAAAAAAAAATGCAATTTTCAGTTTTTTGCTTGGCACTGTACTTATAGCTTTTATGGTAATTTTCGGAAACCTCTATCTTAATCTTATTCATCTAGATTTTCCTAGAGACACGTCTGGGACGTCTACGGCTCCGCCTCCGACTATGCCTGCGACCTCCCTGGGCGTTGTGGAAGAGATAGTGAGTAATCTTGAATGGGGAAACATTGCGTTTGATACACCCAAGAAAATGAAGTTTGAAGAACCTAAAACTATCGAGTTACTTCTATCACCAACCAAATCTGTCCAAGAGCTTCAATCTTCTTTGAAGTCTCGTGAACAAACTGAGTCAGCACGGATACAAATATCAAATCGAATGGAAGCAGACCTTTCGGGACTAGGTTTTAAGATTGAGGCATTAGTTCCACAGGAACAGGCTGTTTATAGAGGTAAAACAACGCAGTGGAAATGGGAAGTCACCCCGACGAAAGATGGGGATCAGAATCTGTATCTTACGCTGTCAGCCATTATCAATGTATCGAATCAAAAAGTGCCACTTGTGATACGAACATTTGATAAGACAATTGAAGTAGAGGTTTCTGTAGGTCAGCGTATCTCAACTTTTGTTGCGGGTAATTGGCAGTGGTTATGGGCAAGTATTCTTGTACCACTATCTCCTTTTCTCTGGAAGTGGTATCAAAAAAAGCGGGGCAAAAAGCAGCCGCCTAACAACCCTGGTGCAGCGGATTGACTCAAGCCGCCTAGGTGAGATGCTAAAGATCTCGGCAACTGCTGAACGTGGACGTTAGACCTCAATCTTTCTCTGGAGGAGCAGTTGAAAGTGTATCTGTGGGTTACGATCGCTTTTTCAACCACCTTATCACTAGCTAATCTTCTTGGCTATCAAGGATTAAAGCGTCAAGAGAATTGGGAAAATCACCTCGCTCAACCATTTTTGTGAAAACTTTGTAACAATCATTTTTATCCCCTTGTTTGCGAGGATAGCCTAGCCATAAAACAAAAATAGCTTTATACTCCTTGGTTTGTATAGTGCGATCGCCGCTCTTGTAGGGTGCGTTAACGAAGTGTAACGCACCTAATCTATGGTTATTCAATAATTGATGTAATGGTGGATTACGCTGCGCTAATCCACCCTACGGGGGGTTAAAATTATTATTCTTCCCCTATTTTTTCGGTTATGCTACAGTGCTTGTGAAGCAGCATAGACTTTTACTTCCTTCTCTAAACGTTCTCTGAGCCTATCTTTTTCTACTTCAATATCATACCTTGTTTGAAGATTCATCCAGAACCTTTCAGACATACCAAAATAACGAGAAAGCTTTAAGGCAATATCGGCAGTAATTCCTCGCTTTTCCTCGATAATTTCCTTGATTTGCTCTATTGGTACATTAAGATCTTCTGCCAAACGTTCTTGGCTAATTTCCATCGGTTTGAGAAATTCTTCTAACAGAATCTCACCAGGATGAATGGGGGCTAATAATTTTTTCTCAGTCATGATTATTGAGTAACAATTAATGATAATCGACTATTTCTACATTGTAGGCGTTGCCATTTTTCCAAATAAAACAGATCCGCCACTGATCGTTAATTCGGATACTATGCTGATTTTTTCTATCTCCTGAGAGTTTTTCCAACCGATTAGATGGAGGAATGCATAAATCCTGTAAAGTTTCGGCCGCGTCTAAAACTTCTAGCTTTCTCCGAGCATTTCGTTGAATATCTTGAGGTAATTTTCGTGAAAATTTACGTTTGAATACTTGCTCTGTCTCCTTAGATGCAAAACTCTTAATCATCAATAATTAGGAAAATGCACTACTATCATATCATCTTAGTGCGATCGTCGATCTCATGCTAACGTTAGATCGCAATCTTTCTGTGGAGGCGCAGTTGAAAGTGTATCTGTGGGTTACGATCGCTTTTTCAACCACCTTATCACTAGCTAATCTTCTTGGCTATCAAGGATTAAAGCGTCAAGAGAATTGGGAAAATCACCTCGCTCAACCATTTTTGTGAAGGCTTTATAACAATCATTTTTATCCCCTTGTTTGCGAGGACAGCCTAGCCATAAAACAAAAATTGCTTTATACTCCTCGGTTTGTATAGCCCGAAAGAATAAGCGATAACGGTCAGGTAGTCCCATCTTTTTGACTCTTCCGTAATGCTTGAGCGCCCCAGTCAGAGCAAAATGGGAAGCAAAAGGGTCGAGAGGGATTTTTTCTTTAATGGCGACCATAATCGCCCTGTAGAGTTTGACTGTAGAATGAGTACGGTATGCTTCTGTTGGCAAGGTGTTTTTTAGTTTACGAACCTCAACTTGTAAATCGCGGCGTTGTTGCCCAAAAAGTCTTTTAATAAAGTAGATTCGCCAACCGTTAACTATCAAGTTCTACTCCTGTCATCAACTCTTCATCGACCGCTGCCATCGCTTCCGTATAAGCTTCTAACTCAGCATCAGCATTTAATAGGGCTTGCTTGGTCAGAAAATCTAAGAATAAACTCAGCATCAGTTCATCTTCCTCCTGTTCTAGAGATTGAGGCTGTAAGCGGACTAATAAGGTATCAGGGTTGATAACTTCAACAGCACCTTTAGCTTCCTTAAACTGGGGATTATCCTTAAAAAAACTGGCACTCAAACGGAAACCTGAAGCATTGCCTATTCTAGCCCAGGTTAGATTGTATTTTTTGTTACTCATGATTTTAGGCAAGGTTTACTACATATCATGTTATTACATAATTTAATAACATACAAGGTTGCCCAGCTTCTCAACCGCGTTTTAGCTCAACTTCCCCCATACATATATACTATAGGGGAGCGCGCCGAGAAAGCCATCGAGTAAAACTAGCGGATTTCGATTTAACACCGCGTAATGAAAAAAGTTCCGATTTTTGCCGTGGTGTACCGCAGCGTGAAACTTGCCGAAAACGTGTTCCGGAACATGGTAGAGAAACGTAGAAATTAAATCACCGAGTAGCAAGAGCGCTAGGGTGATCAGGATGGCTTTTAGTATAAGTAGTATCAAAATTTTCCCCTTAATTTTTCCGCTCGATCGTGTTTTGCAATTTACTATAAAAGAGAAAGTTAAATTTTTCTTTATGATTAAGTTAATTTTTAAAATCACGCCTTATGTGAGTTGCCCAAAGGGTTGAACAAGAGTCTGCTCAAAGGTGAGAACATCAATACCAAAACGCTGACGCAACAGTATCCGCAGGGTATGACTTGCCATTTTAGCGGCAACATGGACACAAAGTCCCTCAACTTTCTTTCTGAGCAATCGCTCCAAGTTGCGTCCTGTATTCTGCACCTCATTGAAAACCCCCTCAATCCGTTCTCGAAAATGTTGAAGAAGTCGCTCAAAGACGGGAGAAGTTTGTTGATGTTGATTGACTCTCTTAGCTGCAGAGACTCGATTACCTGTGGTTCTTGATATCTCAGTCTGCCAATCAGTACCAATAAACCCCTTGTCGGCTAGGATATTGTTGCCTTGAATGAACTGCAATACGGATTCTGCTGCGGGAGCGTTCGTCAGTATGAGCAGGGACGAGGGAATGAACCAAAAGGTCAACATTTCACTATCACTGAAACTAGGCTCAGGTCCAGGCAGCATGGGAGTCAAGCGATATCCCTGTTCTTGATACCAGTCATCCACCAGGACATAAATAATAGTCAAGAGGGTGGGAGCATCTATCCTATTCATGGGAGGCCTCATGCTTTGGAGTGATTACCTTTATCGTGATGCCTCCCTTTGATTTTACAAACCTCTCTATCTCACATCAGCCGTAATTCCTAATTCATAATTCCTAATTCCCACTGCTGCCGGCTGCTCAAGGTTCATAATTAAAGAAACATCTATACTGATAGCCAGTTAATTTTTATGAAAACTGTTGCCGATACGGACTTGCAAAGGCTAGAAGACTTAATTATCAACGGACAAAAAGCGATCGAGACTCGTTTCACGGCGATCGAAACTCGTTTCACGGCGATCGAGAATAGTATCGTCGAAATTAAAGCTGATATTGGCGAAATTAAAGCTAATATTAAGGAAATCAAGCAAGATGTTAAATCCTTAGAGATAGGACAGGCAAAATTAACCGAAAGAGTCGAAGGGATGGATAATCGCCTCAAAATAGTCGAGGGCAGTCAAAAAAATCAAATTTGGGCATTAATAACCATTTTAGGGGGTTCACTGATTACCGCTTCCGTCGGTTTGCTGATCGCTATTTTGCGCTTTGTCTTGTTTAAGTAAAAAATTATCTTTATGGATGAAACTAAAACCGAAATAAATCAAGAAATCGACCTAGAAACCGAAAAAATTGAGCCATCAGCCTCGGTCATGGAAAGATACGCCCAAATTCACTTAAAAAGTGAGGGCGAGAAATTGGTGCTAATTTTACCCAAAACCGGCGCCGGGGAGACAAGTCAGGATTGGACAGATATCTTGACAGGATTGAAATATTATCTCCGTAATAGCGGTCAAAACTGCCCGGCTAGAACACCTGTACACCTACGGGCGAGCGATCGCCTGATGGATACGCGGCAACTACAAGCGATCGCCACAATTTTAGACAGCGCCGAATTACCCCTACATACCATCCAAACCCAAAGAAGACAAACCGCAGTGGCAGCGGCAACTATGGGTTACAACGTCGAACAAATGCGATCAAATCCCACGGTTTTCGGGGACGAGCAACCGCTGCCATCCCTCCTCGCCGAACCTTTGTACTTAAAAACTACCCTGCGATCGGGTGTAGAAATCCGTCACCCGGGTACAGTTATAGTCATGGGCGATATCAACCCCGGCGGCTCGATCGTCGCTGATGGCGATATATTAGTTTGGGGGAGTTTACGCGGTGTGGCCCATGCTGGATTCCGCGGCGATCGAGCAGCGGTAATTATGGCCCTGCGAATCGACTTAACTCAACTGAGGATCGCGGAATTAGTGGCACGGACCCCGGCTTTAAATAGCGATCGCATGGAACCAGAAATTGCCTGTATCAGCGAAGGAGGAATCCGCATCATTGGGGCTTATAATTTTTCCAGAACCTACACCTTTAAAGATCAAGTGGGATGGGTCGAAAAAAAGTGATCAGTCACCAGTAAACAGTGATCAGTGACCAGTGATCAGTGACCAGTGATCAGTAAACAGTGATCAGTAAACAGTGATTCAGTGACTGGTAAAAATAGCGATTAACTGCGTTGAAACGAAAAACTCTATAAAACTGATAACTGATAACTGATAACTGATAACTGATAACTGATAGCTGATAACTGATAACTGATAACTGATAGCTGATAACTGATAACTGATAACTGATAACTGATATAAATTATGGCTCGTGTAATTGTGGTGACATCGGGAAAGGGAGGAGTCGGTAAAACGACGGTAACGGCGAACTTAGGTTCAGCTTTATCTCAATTAGGCTGTCGAGTCGCCCTTGTCGATGCCGATTTCGGACTAAGAAATCTCGATTTATTGTTAGGATTAGAACAGCGTATCGTTTATACTGCCCTCGATGTGGTGGCGGGAGATTGTAGCCTTGATAAAGCTTTAGTTAAGGATAAAAGACAGGAAAATCTGGTTCTATTACCGGCGGCACAAAACCGCACCAAAGAGGCAATTACTGCCGATCAAATGAAGGATTTAGTCGCCCAATTGTCAAAAAGTTACGACTATGTATTGATTGATTGCCCAGCAGGAATTGAAATGGGTTTTCGCAATGCGATCGCCGCCGCCCAGGAAGCGATCATAGTTACTACCCCAGAAATGTCGGCGGTGAGAGATGCCGATCGCGTGGTGGGATTACTAGAAAGCGAGGATATTAAGAGTATCCGTCTGATTGTCAACCGGCTGCGGCCAGAAATGATCCAACTTAACCAGATGATCAGCGTCGAGGACATTCTCGACTTATTGGTAATTCCCCTGTTGGGGATTATTCCCGACGATCAAAGAATTATTATTTCCACTAATAAAGGGGAACCATTAGTATTAGAGGAGAAGACCTCTCTCCCCTCCATGGCCTTTAGAAATATTGCCCAGCGTTTACAGGGTCGCGATGTGCCGTTTCTAGATTTAATGGCCGGTCAAGAAGGTTTTCTTACTCGTCTGCGTCGTCGCTTGTTTGGGCCTTAAACTCTCTCATCTCAACCCCTTAACCTACTATGAATGACCTGATCGATAAACTTCTAGCATGGCGCGGTTCGGGCAAAAGTGGCGACCAAGCTAAAAAACGCTTAAAACTTATTCTGGCCCATGATCGCGCCGATCTTAGTCCCGAAATTCTCAATATGATGCGTCAAGAAATCTTAGAAGTGGTCAGTCGTTATCTTGATATCGACACCGAGGAAACCGAGTTGATCCTAGAAAGTGACCAACGGACTACAGCCCTGATTGCTAATTTTCCGATTCGTCGCATCAAACGCCGTCCTTTAACCGAGAAATTGCCATGAAAACTCAACCGATCGAGCTTTGGCTTAGTCTAGCAGTTAGTCCCTTTCTTTTATCCTACTTAGGACTACGTTCTATTAATAATTGGTTGATAGAAGTCGGGAAAGACAGCGAGGAAATCTTTCGGGGCGATCGCTTGCCCCTTCTCAATATTCCCGATCAGTTACCGGTCAACAGTGACCAATAATCCAAGAAAAAAATCCTTTTGCCCCCTGAAAAGAGGCAACAATAGTGAAATTTTTGTTAAAAATCGGAAAAAATGTGATTATTTGGCATATAATCTCATTTTTGACCAACCCTAAAGAACTAAGCTAAGACGCATCTTAACCGCCTATCCTTAGATTAGCTGAATTTCCCCCAATCCCTTTACTATTGCCTCTTGCCTCTTGCCTCGTCTCAACAAGCAATTTAAATGCTTGACAGCTTAATCCCGATCTATCAGTGATCAGTTATTGGTTTGATAGAGTTTTTCATTTCAAGGCAGTTAATCCCTATTTTCACTGATTACTGATTACTGATTACTGATTACTGTTTACTGTTTACTGATTACTGATTACTGAAATTATGATCGTCCTTGTCCCCTCATCCGAAACCGAACAGGATATTTTCAGCACTTCCAACCTGTTTCTGCAGCAAAGACTGAAATTAATCGAAGATTTATGGAAAGAAGTCTTAGTC
>NZ_JASJFB010000767.1:0-1602 GCF_030065455.1 Microcystis sp. M53602_WE12
AAGATATAAAGGTCAACGCAGACACAGCAGTTTTTATGTGGGTCAACATCTCTATCATTGGCTCCAGCTACATCAAATGTTCCCAAAAAATATAGAAGAGCTAATGCAAATTAGCCGCTATCGGTTGAAGGATTACATCAAGGGACAAAGAGCTATATCGCTTGCCCTATCTACCTTCTAGCTCGCTTGTCCCCCTCTCAGGTGGCAACGAGGTCTATACTGATAGTTTCTTCGGCAAAATAGCCCTAAAAGTCTTACCCGATAAACATTTCACGATTCCATAAGCAAAAATTATCACACAAAGTCGAGAAGAGCCATGAATACGAATAACGATAGACAACATCTCAAATTATTATCAATCTTCCACTATATTGTGGGAGGGATTCTTGCCTTTTTCTCTCTCTTTCCACTTATCCACTTTACTATCGGTTTACTCATCATTACCGAATCTATTTCAGTACATTCATCTGGGAATTTACCGCCTCAAGCAGCCGGATATATTTTCGCCGCTGTTGGTGGCCTACTTTTCATATTAGGAGAAGTTTTTGCTATTGCTACCATTGTATCGGGGCGATTCCTCAAACGCCGCCAGAGATACTGGTTTTCCTTCGTTATGGCCTGCATCCTCTGCTTATTCACTCCCTTGGGGACAATCCTCGGAGTCTTCACGATTATTGTTCTCTCCCGCCAGTCCGTCAAGGATCTATACGGGCTTCCTAATGCAGATACCGTTAATTAACATCTCCAAATGAGAGCGGCCTTCAATAAATAGGCTTAGTAGCAGCCGCCGTCAGGCTCAATAAGAAAGCCACGAACTGGATACTGAAAATAATAAATGCTATCAACTGACCCAGGGATAATTGAGCGGCGAGGACTGGGGAAGCCCCATACCAGAAAAGGAAGAGTACGATTAGGGTCAAAGGCAAGCGGAAAGAAAGAGGAAGAGGTTCTGAACCAGACTCGGCTACCAATCTGTTTCTTTTGAGAAGGTAATAGGTTCCACAGGCTAGGGCAGTTAGTCCAGTGGAAGCAAAGGCAAGTTGAGGACTGTAAATAGCCATTAATGATAGCATGGCCAAGACTTTAGGGAGTGTGACAGCGACTTTGAGAAAGAGTTTCCTAGCCAGACCGTTGCCTATGATGGCGGCGGTGAGAGCGGTTAGGCCGATCTCCGAGGCACTGGCAAAGAGAGTCGTCACTATCAAGAAAACACCCCAAAAGTTGAGAGCCTCAGGCGAGTTCTGGATGATGACCTTATCGATAATCACCTGAATGACTAAGGGGATAGACAACCAGAACAGAGTACCGAAGGCACTTAAAAAGAAGACGGTTATCGATAAGAGCAGTTGAATGATAATTGTTACTCCCCGAAGCTAAACTCACCGGATGAACGATCCAGGCTAGACATACCATAAAATATTTAGCCACAAAAAAGCACCCCCTTGCGGGAGTGCCTTTTCGTTCAGACTAGGAATTAACCATTGATAGCAGGAGCAATCAGAGCTACAGGAGCCTGTTCACCACTAGCCAAGTCTAAGGGGAAGTTGTGTGCATTACGCTCGTGCATTACTTCCATACCGATACCAGCGCGGTTTAACACAT